>CACYWI010000040.1 GCA_902778045.1 uncultured Eubacteriales bacterium | reverse complement strand
GGCCGCGTGCTGTACCTGGAGCTTGGCGTCGGCGGGAACACGCCGGTCATCATCAAGTATCCCTTCTGGCAGCTGACGGCGGAGAACCCGGAGGCGACCTATGCCTGCCTGAACTACAGCGAGGCGTTCTGCCCCAAGGCCATCGAGGGGCAAAGCATCTGCGTCGACGGCGATATCGGCGACATACTGGACAGGCTCGAGGGCTGACGGCCCCCTGGAAACGGCGTCGGGACGCGCTCCCGGCGCCGTTTTTTGCGGCGCGCCGCAAGGGGATGCATCGCCGGTAATAGAAAAAAACTGTCGCTGGCGCGTTTGCCAACCGAGGGCGTTGGTGATATAATTGTGGCGCGCGTGCTTTGCCGCGCTTATTTTGATGTGCCGGAAGGGGGAGTGGCCCGTGGCCTCGATCAAACTGGCGATTGTGGACGACGATCCCGCGGACGCGGGCCTGCTGGAGCGGCGGCTGCGCGCCATCTGCCTGCAGCGCGGCCTGGAGGCCGAGATCCGCTGCTACAGCGACGGCGAGCGCTTCCTTGCCGAGGCCGCGGGGCGGACGGACATCGTATTTCTCGACATCGAGCTGCCCGCGCCGGACGGCCTGACCCTCGCGTCGGCGCTGCGGCAGCGGGACGCCCAGGTCATCATCATCTTCGTGACCTCCCACGAGCAATACGCCATCCGGGGCTACGAGGTGAATGCCTACCGGTACCTGGTGAAGCCCGTCGATCCGACCGCGCTGGCGGAGGCCTGCGCCAAGCCGCTCGGCATCGTCGCCGGCAGGAACCGGCGCTTCCTGAACGCCAGGGAAAACGGCAGCCCCGTTCGCATTCCTCTTGATACCATCCGCTATATCGAGACCGCGCCAAGCCACAGGGCGCTGCTGCACACGGTGGAGGGCGACCGGGGCCTGAGCCTGAGCATGCGCGAGCTGGAGGCTTCCCTGGATCCGGCCCTCTTTTCGCGCTGCCACACCTCCTTTATCGTCAATCTGCGCCAGATCGCCCGCTTTGACAAGGCGGATCTCGTGCTGCTGGACGGCACGCGGATCCCCATCAGCAGGCACCGGCGAAGGGATGTGATGGACGCGTTTATGCGCGCCGTCGAGGGATATTTTTCATGATACTTACGCTGGTTTCCTATGCCTTTGACGTGGCCCTGTGGTTCCTGTTCATGCGCCGATATGCCCGCGGTACCGCCCCGCGCCGGGGCCTTTTCCTGCTGCTGATCCTGGCGCTGGTAGCCTACAGCCTGGGCAGGCTGCACCTGATCGCCTTTCCGCAGTCGACCGCGCAGCTGCTCGACCTGGCGATGATGCCCGCGTCGATACTGCTGTGCTTTTTGCTGGCGCATGTCTGGCACGGCCTTCGCCCGAAGGCCGCGCTGCTTCTGTCCATGATATTCTGCATCGCGATCCACGTGGGCCGCCGCACGCATTACTATGTGTTCCTCCCATGGACCCAGCTTGTGATCGGCAGCTGGGGCCAGCCGCTGGTGATGGGCGCGCTGAAGACGCTGTTCGTGCTGCTCCTCTTGCCCGGCATGGAGTTCCCGGTGGAGGAGGACATCGCCTCAAGGCGCCTGATCCCCTTCGTGTTTGCGGTGTTCGTGTGCCAGGCGATGGATGTGGGCAGCCTCGGCACGGGGTCGGCCGCGGGCGTCACCCTCGCGTGCTATCTCAGCGCCTTTTTGCTGACCTGGCTGGAGAAGCGCGTCATCATACAGGACGGCCAGATCGCGCGCCTGCGCGCCATCGAGAGCGACATGCGCCTGCAGAGCGCGCTCGCGAGCCAGCAGCGCCGCGACGAGGATCTGATCCGCCGCATGTACCACGACCTGAAGCACCAGATCGCCGCGCTGGAGGCCGGCGCCCACAGCGCGGACGCCCTGCGGGAGCTGCGGGAGAGCCTGGAGCGGGTAAAGCCCGTCTCCTACAGCGACCACCCCGTTCTGAACGCGATCTTCAACGATCGCATCCGCACGGCGAAGGAGGCGGGGATCGCGCTGCAGGTGGAATCGCGCTTCGGCACCTTTCCGATGCTCACGGACCTGGAGGTTTCCACGCTGTTCTCCAACGCGCTGGCCAACGCGATCGAGGCCGCCGGACTGTCCGAGGGGCGCTGGATCCGATGCCGCTACAATGAAACCGCGGCCCTTGCCGTGGTCGTCATCCGGAACGCAAACCCGGAGGTGCGCCGGGATGCCGCCGGACGCATACTCTCCCGCAAGGGCGGGGCGTTGCACGGGATCGGCCTGACCAGCATGGAGGCCATCGCCCAGCGGCACGGCGGCTCCATGCGCACGGATGTCGACGGGGGCGTTTTCACGCTTACCGTCGCGCTGCCCAAGCCTGCGCGGGCATGACCAGGTGCGCGGAATCATCGACCAGTTAGGACGGCCTTGCGCCGTCCTGCTTTTGTTTGCTGTAAAATGAGGGGCAGGGGAGCGCGCGGCCCGCGATGCGCGGACGCCGCTCCTGCCACAGACTACCATGAAAGCGAGGTTTTCACACATGAAGTCAGTACTGTCCCTGGTGATCACCCTGGCGATGCTCGCCGTCTGCCTGACGCCGGCCATTGCCGAAGCGAGCTTTACCCCCGGAACCTACAGCGCCACCGTTCCCGGCAATAACGGCAATGTCACCGTCAGCGTGACCGTTACGGAGGACGCGATCACGGATGTGACCATCGGCGAGAACAACGAGACCATGCACATCATGAACGAGGTGCAGGCGGCGATCCCCCAGGCCATACTGGACAGCCAGTCCCTGGCCGTGGACGCGCTCTCCGGCGCGACCATCACCAGCCGCGCGGTGCTCTCCGCGGCAGCCAAGTGCATCGAGCAGGCCGGCGGCGACACCGCGGCCCTGTCTGAAAAGCCCGCCGTCGAGCCCACCGAAGAGGTGATCGATACCGACGTCGTGGTGGTCGGCGCCGGTATTGCCGGCCTGACCGCGGCGAGCAAGCTGCTCTCCGAGGGCGTGAGCGTGGTCCTGATCGAGCAGCTGGACATCATCGGCGGCACCACCCGCTTTGCCGGCGGCAGCATGTTCGGCACGCTGGACCCGGAAGCCACCAGCGATTGGCTGCTGGAGCGCTATGGCGTGTCCGGACGGCGCACCGGCGAGAAGTATCCGAACATGGAGAAGCTGGAGCGGATGGTCGAGGTCATGCCGGACACCTTCGACTTCTACAGGAGCCTGGGCTTCAATCTCGATTACGAAAAGCCCGAGGAGATCAACCGCGTCGTCGTGCGGGACGACAGCATCGGCGATGTCTTGCAGGAGGGCGGCTACATCTGGGCGAAATCCCTGGTGGACGCCTATGAAAGCCGCGGCGGCAAGCTGCTGCTCGGCACAAAGGCCACGGCCCTTCGCCAGGCGGATGGCGCCATCGTGGGCGTGGACGCCGAGACAAAGACCGGCACGCTGACCATCAACGCCAAGTACACCATCATGGCCACGGGCAGCGCGGTGGGCAGCCGTGAGCTGATGGCCGAGTTCTGCCCCACCAAGGCGGACGGCGAGATCTACCAGTCCTCCGTCGGAAGCACCGGCGAGGGTATCGCCATGCTGCTGGACCTGGGCGCCGTGCCCTTTGAGGATTGGGACGCCGGCCTGGGCCTGCCCTGCACGTTCCCGGTCTATGCCCGCAGCAACCGGGATTACCTGAGCCCCTTTGCCAACGATGGCGCGCTGTTCGTGGGCTATGACGGCGTGCGCGAGGCGAAGGAATGGACCGGCAAGCTGTTCACCGGCGCGTATCAGATCGTGGGCAAGCCCGACGCCTTCTTCACGATCCTGGATGCCCCGACCGCTGAAAAGCTGGGCCTGACCGAGGCGCTGGCGGACGGCCTGTCCTGGAACACCACCCATTTCTTCCAGGCGGACACGCTGGAGGCGCTGGCCGAGGCCGCGGGCTTCGACACGGAGACCTTCCTTGCGACCGTCGAGGAATACAACGGCTATTGCGAGGCGGGGGAGGATCTCGCCTTCGGCAAGGATGCCGATAAGCTGTCGGCGATCTCCGAGGCGCCCTTCTACGCGGTCAAGAACGAGCTGGCACATCTGGACGTGGTCGGCGGCGTTCAGACCTCCAATGACTTCGAGGTCATCACCGAAAGCGGCGAGACCGTTCCCGGTATCTACGCCGTCGGCAATGTGACCGGACGCGATCTCATGGGCAACGCCGGCGGCTCCGCCTTCTCCGTGGCGGCCTATACCTCTCTCACCGCCTGCGAGAGCATCCTTTCGAAGCGCAACTGATCCCGGCAACGCCGGGAGGGCGCACAGGGGCGGGGACTGTCGGGCATTCCGACAGTCCCCGCCCCTTTTGTGCCGTCTAAAGGTCGAACATGCTCAGCTGCGCGTGCCTTTCGGGCAGCGCGCGCATATAGCCGAAGCATTCCTCGGGCGTCGACAGCAGCCCATGCGCCTCGCAGAAGCCGTGGAAGAGCTTCAGCAGCGACTCCGCGTTCGGGCTCGGCAGCGCGTAGGCGTTTCCGTACCGCTGCACATAGCGGCGCTTCATCCCCGGGAAGTGCCGGTCCAGAGCCGCGTAATAGTATTCCCGGTCGCCCTCGCGCAGCGTCAGGCCCATGCCGAAGTCGATGACACCCTTCACGCCCACCCCGGCGCATTCCCTCAGGATCGCGGCCACGTTTTCCTCCGTGTCGTTGATGTAAGGCAGTATGGGCGTCAGCCAGACCACCGTGGGGATGCCCCGCTCCCGCAGCAGGGCCAATACCTCGATGCGCCGCTTTGTGCTGCATACGTTCGGCTCCAGGATGCGGCACAGCCCGTCGTCGTAGGTCGTCAGCGTCATCTGCACCACGCACCTGGCGGCGCGGTTGATCTCCTGCAGCAGGTCGATATCCCGCAGGATGCGGTCGGATTTCGTCTGGATCGCCGCGCCGAAGCCGTGCCTCAGTATCACCTCCAGGCAGCTTCTCGTCAGTCCCAGCTCCTGTTCGCAGTGCATGTAGGGGTCTGACATCGAGCCGGTGCCGATCATGCACCTTTTCCGCTTCGACCGAAGCGCCCGGTCCAGCAGTGCCGGCGCGTTCCGCTTGACCTCCACGTCCTCAAAGGCATGGGTGAACTGATAGCACAGGCTGCGGCTGTCGCAGTAGACACAGCCATGGGTGCAGCCGCGGTAGATGTTCATGCCGTAATACCCGCCGCCGCCGGTCAAAAGGCCCTTGGCATCCACGAAATGCATGGTATCAGCTCCCGTATCCACCGCCGCGGCGGCGTTTCTCACCGCCCCGATTATACCATGCGGCCCGCGGCGATACAACCCATAGCGGCTGTGTGTAACGATATCTCATCGAAATATAAATTGACGTTCCGCCGACAATGGGATATAATGATGCTGACAAATGAATAGCCGGTGTATCTGCGCGGCGACGCGCGGCGCGCCTCCCGAGGGAAGCGCGTCACAGGAACGCGGATGAAAATTCCGGGCTATCCCAGTAACCGTGAAGCGGACGAAAGCGCACATCTGCCACTGCGAAAGCGGGAAGGCGCGCCTGTAGGATGAGGCCAAGCCGGGAGACTTGTTTACACCGTGAATTGATCGATCCCCTGGGGGTGGGTGAGGCTATTGGGCTGCGGCGACGCCGTGTGCTCCCTTAGTGTTCCTCAGGGAGGGACGCTTTTTGTTTTGAAGGCGGCCTTCTCGCTGATTCATTTGATCAAAAAACAGGAGGGACACAACTATGTCCAGAAAAATCGTTTCCCTGCTCCTGGCGGCGCTGCTGCTGATCGGCTGCCTGCCTGCCCTGGCCGAGGAGGCCGTCACCGTGGTGGATATGCACGACCGGGAGATCACCCTGACGGAGCCCGTCACCCGCATCGTGGCCATGCAGCCCTCGGACTGCGAGATCCTGTGCGCCATCGGCTGTGAGGACGCGCTGGTGGGCATCGGCCAGTACTGTGACTATCCCGCCTCCATCACCAGCCTGCCCGTGGTGCAGTCCGGAGCGGAGACCAACGTGGAGGAGATCCTGGCCCTTGAGCCCCAGGTGGTGCTGATGAACGACATGAGCCAGAGCGAGGAGCAGGTCAAGCAGCTGGAGGAAAACGGCGTGAAGGTCGTGGTCAGCAAGGCCACCGACATCGAGGGCGTGTACTATGCCATCCGCATGATCGGCGCGCTGATGGGCAAGCAGGACGCCGCCGAGGCGGTGGTAGCCGACATGCAGGCCACCTTTGACGACATCCGCGCGAAGGTGCAGGACGAGGGCAAGACGGTCTACTTCGAGGTCTCCCCGCTGCAGTACGGCCTGTGGACGGCCGGTAAGGGCACCTTCATGGACGAGCTGGCCGGCATCTGCGGCCTGACCAACGCCTTTGACGACGTGGACGACTGGGCCTCCATCAGCGAGGAGCAGGTGATCGCCCGCGACCCCGATTACATCGTGACCATCACCATGTACTTCGGCGAGGGCCCGCTGCCCGTGGACGAGATCCTGGCCCGGGAGGGCTGGCAGGACATGAAGGCCGTGAAGAACGGGCAGGTGTTCAACGCCTCCGATTCCAACGCGCTGTCCCGCCCCGGCCCGCGCCTGAAGGACGCCGCCGTGGAGCTGTACAACTTCGTCTATGGCGAGGCCGGGGAGGTCGCCCCCGCGGCGTAAGCCGACCATTTCGCGGAGCCGGAGGGGAACCCCGGCTCCGCGCCGTATAAGAGGTTTTTATGAACGATGCCCGGAGCCTGCGGCGGGAGCGGTTCGCCCCCGTCACCTACGCGCTTCTGACGGCGGGGCTGCTGCTGACCATGGTGCTGTGCGTGTGCGTAGGCAGCGTGCCCATCACCCTGTCGGATACCGTCACCGCCGTTTGGAACGCACTGTGGGGACTGCCCATACCGCAGAATATCGCGAAAAACATCATACTGAACGTGCGACTGCCGCGGGTGCTGTGCGTGGCGCTGGCGGGGGCGTCGCTCTCGCTGTGCGGCGCGGCCATGCAGGGCCTGCTGCGCAACCCGCTGGCGGACGGCTCCACCATCGGGGTGTCCTCCGGCGCGGCGCTGGGCGCGGTGATCGCCATGGCCGCGGGCATCACGCTGCCGGGCTCGGGCTATGGCGGCGTGATGCTCACGGCCATGGCCTTTGCCTTCGGCTCGCTGGTGCTGATACTGTCCCTGGCCTACGCGCTGGACCGCTCCCTGGCCACGAACAGCATCATACTGATCGGCGTGATCTTCACGATGTTCATATCCAGCATCATCTCGCTGGTGGTCACCTTTGCCAGCGAACACACGCGATCTCTGAATTTCTGGACGCTGGGCTCGTTTTCCGGCGTCAACTATGACCAGGCCAAGCTTCTGGGCCTGGCGCTGCTGGTCTGCGGGAGCGTGATACTGCGCTACAGCCACGAGCTGAACGCCTTCGCCGTCGGCGAGGACAACGCCCGGCACATCGGCGTGAACGTGAAGCGGGTGAAGCTGATCATACTCATCACGATCTCCGCGCTGATCGGCGTGTGTGTTTCCATCTCCGGCACGGTCAGCTTTGTGGGCCTTGTGATGCCCCACATCGCGCGGATGCTGGTCGGCCCCAATCACAGGCGGCTGCTGCCCGCCGCGCTGTTTGCCGGGGCGATCTTTTTGCTGTTGGCCGACCTCGCGGCGCGCACGCTGTTCAGCCCCATCGAGCTGTCCATCGGCGTGGTCACGTCGCTGGTCGGCGCGGTGGCCTTCGTGATCATATTCTACCGCACCAGAAAGGCAGGGTGAGGGCGTGCTGAAGGCGGAGCATATCACCGTTCGCTACGGCGAGCATACGGTGGTGGACGATGTGTCCTTTCAATTGCGGGAGGGCCAGTGGCTGATGCTGGCGGGCCCCAATGGCGCGGGCAAATCCACGCTGATCGAGGCCATCGCCCAGGGCGTGCCCTATGCCGGCCGCATCGAATGGGAGGGGCAGGACCTCCGCTCGATGAAGAGCGCCCAGCTGGCCCGGCGCATCGGCGTGCTTTCCCAGAAGAACGCGGTGGGCTATGCCTATTCGGTGGAGGAGGTCGTGGGCTTGGGCCGCTATGCCTACAGGCAGGGCTTCCTTTCCGGCAGGCGGGGGGAGGACAGGGACTGCGTGGATCAGGCGCTGGAGATGACGGGCCTTCAGGACCTGCGCCGCGCCAGCATGCTGACCCTGTCCGGCGGCGAGACCCAGCGGGCGTTCCTGGCACAGGTGTTCGCCCAGGATCCCCGGGTGCTGATACTGGACGAGCCGGCCAACCACCTGGACCTGAACTACCAGCAGCAGATTTTCTCGCTGATCCGTGACTGGCTGAAGCGGCCCGGGCGGGCGGTGCTGTCCGTCGTGCACGATCTGAGTCTGGCCCGGCGTTACGGCACCCATGCGGTGCTCATGGACCGCGGCAGGTGCGTGGCCCAAGGCGAAACGGAGGCTGTGATGACCCCGGACAACCTGAACGGGGTCTACGGCATGGATGTGGCCGCCTGGCTGGGCGGGCTGCTGTCCCAATGGCAATAAAACACATGCCGGCGTCATGCCGGCATGTGTTTTATGGTTACAGCAGCAGGTTCACGAATCCCATCAAAGAGCCCAGCAGCGCGCCGAGCCAGACGATGGCCTTGAGCTCGTGCTTCATGATGCTGAAGATCGTCGCCTCCAGCTCGGCGGGGTCCAGGCCGTTGATCTTGTCCACAACGATCTGTTCGATGTTGATCGCCTGCAGCAGCTTCCCCAGGTTGTCGCCCAGTATGGACGTGTACAGCTCCATAACGCCGTCTGTGATCTTTTCCTCCCTGTCCCGGATCTTTGCGTACAGGTCGCACAGGCGGGCGTCGCGCAGCTCGCCCCGGTAACGGCTGACGATGGCCGCGGAGGCCTCCGGCGCCTTTTCCGCGATCAGCCCGTTCACCTTTTCCGCCAGCCTTTCCCGGATGGCCCCCTGGGCGTTTTCGTCGATCAGCATCGAGAACAGCTTGTTCTGGGTGATGAAATCCATCCTGTCCCCGATGACGCTGTCCACCACCGCGTACCCCAGCTTTGCGCCGGTGATCTTCTCGGACAGGACGTCCGTCAGCTTCTGCTGCAGCGCGTCGGCGTTGATATCCACCTTTTCGCCGATGCCGGGCTGATGGATCAATTCGCTGACCGTGCGTTCGTCCTTTGACAGCGCGTGCAGGAAAGCTGTGATCTTCTGCCGCAGGGTGTGAAGTGTGGCCTCAGACAGCAGCGTCTGGCGGAGCGTTTCCTCGTTGAGCAGCTGCTGGCTGACGACCTCGCCGATGGATAGGGCGATGCGCCCCTGCTGGCTGGGGATCAGCCCCGGCGTGAAGGGAATGTGGAACCGCCCGATGTACAGGGCCTTCCTGGGCCGGAACAGCATCCTTATGGCCAGGTCGTTGGTGATGTATCCGATGATGCCGCCCACGAGCGGGGCGATGATTACCCGTGGAATGATCATTTAACGGCGCCCCGATCCTCCTGAGTGATGCGCAGATCCTTGAAGAAGCCCTCCGTGCCGATGTCCACGAACAGCCCCACGCCGCCGTGGGCGTCCTTGCCGTGCTTCAGGCCATTGACGACCAAAGTCGGTTCCTTTGCGCCGTTCAATGTGAATTCCGCGCGGTCGTCCCGGATCACCGCCTTCAGGCGCACCCATTCGTCCAGCCCGCTTTCGATCGGCGCCTCATAGCCCCCGATGCCGTACTCACGGAAGTAGGCGAAGGTATAACCCGGATATGAGAAGTACTGGCAGCCGTGGGCCCGCCGCACGGGATCGTCGGTCATGGCGTTCGTCGGCCGGATGTAGAAGGACTCGAACTCCGAATCCCCTTCGTTGGCGCGAAACGCGATGCCGATGAAGCCCCGGGCAAAATCCGGCGCATCCGGCAGCAGGCGGCTCAGCATGCTGATCTCGATGGTGCCGTTGTGAAAATCCATGTCCGCCAGCCGGGCATAGGTGTTTTCGTCAAAGCGCATGCGCTTTTCCTCGCCCTTCACCACGCGCAGCGCGGGCGCGCCGTCGATCAGCGCGTCCTCGATCGTCGCGTTGACCGCCCTCCAATTTGTTGTCGCCATGCTGATCGGTTCGATCATGGGCTTACCGCCTCCCTGTCAATATTTTTGTCATGGTACTACTATACCACATTTTCCGGCTCAAGGGAAGGCTTTGGTCTGAAGTCGCAACGCTGCGAAAACGGCGCGCGCTTTCCGACGTTTTTTTGCATCAAATTAGAGTTATATGCTGGACAATTCGGGTATGTTCGGTTATAATGTAATAATTAAGATAGTTGTATTCTGTGACAGGTGTGCATATGCGGATACCTGCCGGCGAAGCACAATGAACCACTTACAGGAGGAATGCAGTATGAATATGAAAAAATGGATCGCCGCGGGCCTGACCGCCGGCATGCTGCTGACGGCCGCGCCGGTGCTGGCCGAGGAAGCCCCGGTGGAGGAGACTCCCGTGGAGGCCAGCTACACCCTGGCGCTGAACGCCATCAACGCGGAGGATTATGAGACCGCGAAGGAATACCTGAACGTGTGCTTCGCGTACTGTGACCCGGTGAGCAATCCCACCATGTACGCCGACCTGCTGCTGAAGCGGGCCTGCATCGATGTGATCGAGGAAAAGAACGACATGGCGCTTTTGCAGCTGGACGCGGCGATCCGCGTGCAGCCGGACCTGGCGGACGCCTATCTGGTGCGCACGCAGATCGAGCTGACCGAGGACACCTCGCTGTATGAGACGGTGGCCCAGCTGAACGAGGCGAAGGGCGACATCGAGGCGGCGCAGGCGGCCTACGACAAGTATGTCGAGGGCGCGGGCGCCGAGGTGGAGGAAGCGGGCTTCCAGTCCGGCCTGTACAAGATGCAGGCGGGCCAGCTGGAGGAGGCCATCGCGGACTTCGAGGCCTATGCCGAGGACGAGACCTACGGCGCCGGCGCGGCGTACAACATTGGCATCTGCAAGATGAACCTGGGCGACTACGCCGGGGCCGTGGAAGCCTTCACGACCTGCGAGGACAAGGGCGGTGCGTTCGAGGGCATCTACTACAACCGGGGCGTGTGCCAGCTGATGGCCGCCGAGTGGGAGGCCGCTGCGGCGGACTTCACGAAGTCCATCGAAAGCGAGCCCTATGTGGACGACGCCCGCTACAATCTGGCCATCTGCCAGATGCAGCAGGAGGACTACGAGACGGCGGTCGCTACCTTCACGGCGCTGATCGACGGCGAACAGACCGGGTCCGGCGAAGAACAGACCGAAGTCGAAACTGAGCGCGTGGTGAATGACGGCGCGTACTACTATCGCGCGGTGTGCCAGGCGGCGCTGGGCAAGCTGGAGGAGGCCAAGGCGGATTACACGATCTGCATCGAGCATGGCTACGAGCTGGCGCAGAGCTACTATCAGCGGGCGCAGGTGAACGCGGCGCTGGGCGACACAGAGGCCCAGAACGCGGACCTGCAGGCCTCGCTGAGCGCGGCGGAATAAGAAAGACAATAGGGAATAGGCAACAGGAAGACTGGCGCGTCGATGTGACGCCGGAATAAACAGCACCCGAACCAGCCTGGGAGTAGGAGAGGATAATATGAAGAATAATATGAAATTGACCAAGCGCATCATGGCGATGATCCTTACGCTGTGCATGATGCTCAGTTCAATGGCCGGCTATATCCCAGGCTGGTTCTCGGCGTTTGCCGAGGAGGCGACGGTGGAGGAGACCGATGCCGCCGAGCCGAAGGCCGAGGAGGAAGAAGCAGCTGAAGACACGGCGGAGGAAAACTCCGAGACGGAAGAAGCCTCCGATAAGAAGGAAGAGACCTCCGAAAAGAAGGAGACCTCCGAGAAGAAGGAAGAGGCCTCCGAGAAGAAGGAAGAGACCTCCGAAAAGAAGGAGACCTCCGAGAAGAAGGGAGCCGAAGGCCGAGGAGGAAGAAGCGGCCGAAGACACGGCGGAGGCAACCTCCGAGCCGGAAGAAGCCTCCGATAAGAAGGAGGAGACCTCCGAGAAGAAGGAAGAGACCTCCGAGAAGAAGGAGACCTCCGAAAAGAAGAAGGAGACCTCCGAGAAGAAGGAAGAGGCCTCTGAGAAGAAGGAGACCTCCGAGAAGAAGGAAGAGGCCCCCGCGAAGGAAGAACCCGCCGAGCAGAAGGAAGAGGCCCCCACGAAGGAAGAGCCCGCCGAGCAGAAGGAAGAGGCCCCCGCGAAGGAAGAGCCCGCCGAGCAGAAGGAAGAGGCTCCCGCGAAGGAAGAGCCCATCGAGAAGAAGGAAGAAGCCCCCGCAAAGGAAGAGCCCACCGAGAAGAAGGAAGAAGCCCCCGCGAAGGAAGAGCCCACCGAGCAGAAGGAAGAAGCCCCTGCGAAGGAAGAGGCTCCCGCGAAGGAAGAACCCGCCGAGCAGAAGGAAGAGGCCCCTGCGAAGGAAGAACCTGCCGATAATAAGGAAGAGGTTGTAGAAGAGCAGCAGAAGGAGACCTCTGCTAAGGAGGAAGCATCTGCGGAAACTGAGCTTTCCCCAGAGGCGAAGGCTTCCGAGGAAGATATTCCCGTCGAGGAAGAAGCCCCCGTCGAGGAGAAAGCCCCTGCCGAGGAGGAAGCGCCCGCCGAGGAAGCGGCTCCTGTCGAGGAAGTAGCCCCTGCCGAGGAGGAAGCGCCCGCCGAGGAAGCGGCTCCTGTTGAGGAAGAAGCGCCCGCCGAGGAGGAAGCGCCCGCCGAGGAAGCGGCTCCTGTTGAGGAAGTAGCGCCCGCCGAGGAGGAAGCGCCCGCTGAGGAAGCGGCTCCTGTTGAGGAAGTGGCGCCCGCCGAGGAGGAAGCGCCCGCCGAGGAAGCGGCTCCTGTTGAGGAAGAAGCCCCTGCCGAGGAGGTAGCGCCCGCCGAGGAAGCGGCTCCTGTTGAGGAAGTAGCGCCCGTCGAGGAGGAGGCCCCTGTCGAGGAAGCGACTCCTGTTGAGGAAGTAGCGCCCGTCGAGGAGGAAGCGCCCGCCGAGGAAGCGGCTCCCATTGAAGAGGAAGCCCCCGAACAGGAAGTAATAAATATTGAAGAAGAAACGACGGCAACGGAAGACGTGGCTGCGCAGCAGGATGCTCCCGCCGTTGAGGAGCCCGCTGTTGAAACGGAGCTTCCTGTTATCGTGGAAGAAGCTCTCACGCCCGAAGAACCTGTTGAAGAACCCGCCGGCGAACCTGCCGAGGAACCCGCCGGCGAACCTGTTGAGGAACCCGCCGAAGAAGCTATCGCTCCCGAAGAACCTTCTGAGGAACCCGCCGGGGAGCCTGTCGAGGAAGCTGCCGATACCACTGTCGCGGAGGTGGCCGAAGCTGCCGTCGACGCGCCTGTGGAGGCGCCGGCTTCTGTCGCGTCTGTTGCGGTGGAAGCGATTCCCGTGACGGTGTCGCTGGCGGTGAAGCCCGCGCCTGTCGTGAAGGCGGACGAGGCGGAGCA
>CACYWI010000039.1:8172-18846 GCA_902778045.1 uncultured Eubacteriales bacterium | reverse complement strand
CGGGTGATCCACCTGGCGGCGCTGGCCCACGTGACCGACGAGGCGGACCTCAGCTGGAACCGCTATTTCATGCTGAACGTGCTGGTCAGCCAGCATGTATTCGAGTGCGCGGCGAAGGCGAGCCTGCCCGTGTTCTTCGCCAGCACCGTGGATGTGTACGGCATCCCGAAGGGTCCCGTCGACGAATCGACGCCGCCCGCGCCGGTGGGCGGCTATGCCCGCTCGAAGCATCAGGCCGAGCGGCGCCTCGCCGCGCTGATGGGAAAGACGCCCTTCTTCATCGCCCGTTTTGCCCCGGTGTACGCCTCTGAGGACCTGCGGGACGTGCGCAAGCGCTTCTACCTGAAATATCCGAACCTGGCCTACCTGGTGAACGGCGGGCTGGACTACGCCTTCCTGGCCGTGGAGCGGGTGGCGGAGGTCGTCTGCCTGTGGGCAGACCGCCAGGAGGCGCCCCGGGGCGTGGTGAACTTCTGCGACGACGCCCCCTTCAACGCCGCGGAGTTCGTCGCCCGGGAGCGCCGCTTCGGCAAGGCGGGCCGCGTGCTGAAGCTGCCGGGATGGCTTTCAAGGCTGGGCCTTGCGGCGGCGAGGCTGTGCCCGGACATGCTGCGGCTGAACGTCAACAAGATACTGAACCCCTACCGCTTCGACACCGCCGCCATGCGGCGCTTCCTTGAGGGCGGCGAAGGCGCGCCCTACCGTCGGGAGAGCGCCGACCTGCGGGGCACGCGGGTGCTGCTGCTGGAGGGCTTTGCCCGCCAGAACATGGCCCTGATGCCGGCGCTGAAGGCGCTGGGCTGCCATGTGACCACGCTGAACGCCAGCAAGCTGGACGTGGGCTATGCCTCCCGCTGGCCGGACGTGAGGCTGATCCAGCCCTGGGACCGGGACGATCCCGCGGCTTCCCTGGCGGTGCTGCTGCACGTGCTGCGGGAGGGCCACTACGACGTGGTGATCCCCACCACCGATTTTTCCGCGCGGCTGCTTGCGGATAACTTTGAAGCGGTGTCCCGCTTCGCCCACCCCGCGGAGAACGGCCCGGAGCTGTTTTACCGGGTGATGGACAAGCAGCGCACCATGGAGATCTGCGAAGCGGCGGGCGTGCCCCATCCGGCCACCCTGCCGGACGCCGGCAGCCCGGAGGCGATACTGGCCTCGGGCATGGGCTATCCCTTCGTGATCAAGCCCCGCATCGGCTACGGCGGCATCGGCTTTCATGTGATCCACAACGAAACGGCACTGCGGCAGCGCTTTGAGGATACCGCCACTCGCTGCGGTGCGCTGCTGGCCCAGGAGTTCATCCCTCAGACCGGGCGGCAGTACCAGTGCCAGGTGTTCATGGACGGCGAGGGCGAGGCGAAGAGCGCCGTGCTGTTCGACAAGACCCGGTGGTACCCGGTGTCCGGCGGCTCCAGCTGCTGCAACACCACGCTGCACGACGAACGCATCGTCGGCGACTGTGTGAAGCTGCTGAAGGCCGTGGGCTGGCGGGGCTATGCTGACGTGGACCTGATCGAGGATCCCCGGGATGGGGTCGCCAAGGTGATGGAGGTCAACCCCCGGGTGACCGGCGGGGTGAAGCTCTGCTTTGCCGCCGGCACCGATCCCGCCCGCCAGATCGTGGAGCTGGCCCTGGGGCTGCCGGTGACCGAATACCCCGACTATAAGGATGGCGTGCGCCTGCGCTACATGCACACCGACCTGCTGTGGCTGCTGAAGTCCCCGAACCGCTTCAGGGCCAGGCCGGGCTGGTTCAGCTTCCGGCACACCACCGACCAGATCTTCTCCCTGAAGGATCCCTGGCCCTGGTTCACCTACACGGCGCAGGGGCTGAAGCGCTTCAGGAGCGAATCGGAAAAGCGGCGGCAGTGACGCCGTCGCGCAAAATCGCCTGAAAGGAAACAGAACATGGCTGACATCACCGCGATCGTGCTGACGAAAAACGAGGAAAAGAACATCGAGCGCTGCCTGAATTCCGTGCGCGCGCTGTGCCGCCGCATGGTGGTGGTGGACTGCGGCAGCACCGATCGGACCGTGGCGCTGGCCGAGGCCTGCGGCGCGCAGGTGTACTGCCATGAGTTCGAATACTATGCCCGCCAGTTCAACTGGGGGCTGGACCACTGCGACATCGACACCGGGTGGGTCATTCGCCTGGACGCCGACGAGCAGTTCCCGCCGGAGCTGTGCGCGGAGATCGAGGCGGAGATGGCGGCCCACGCCGGGGACGACGTGAACGGCATGACGCTGGAGGCCACCTACTTCTTCCTGGGTCGGGCGCTGACCCACGGCAGCAAGAAGCGCAAGCTGATGGTGTTCAAGCGCGGCATCGGCCGCATCGAGGACCGCCGGCGGGACGCCCACACGATACTGTCCGAGGGGCGGAGCATCTCCCTGAAGCACAACTTCCTGCACTACGATTTCAAGGACCTGGACAACTTCATCGGCCGCTACAACTGGTATGCCACCCGCGAGGCCATGGACTACATGGACTGGAAGAACGGCAAGACGGACGCCGACGTGGATGACCCGGAGATCGCGGCCCTGCGGCGCAAAAAGTACGGCGTGTACTACAAATTCCCCAAGTTCCTGCGGGCGTTCCTGTGGTTCAACGTGAATTACTTCTTCCGCGGCGGCTTTCTGGACGGCAAGGAGGGCTTCATCTACCATGTGCTGTCCTCGTTCTGGTACCGCTTCGTGGTGGACGCGAAGATCTACGAGTACGAGCACGGCAAGGAATTCGAGCAGCTGAAGGCGTATTGATCGCCGCGAAAGAATAGCCTGAACGGGGGAGGAGAGGCCGCGTGAACATCATTGAGATCTTGAAGGCCGTGCTTTTCGGCATCGTGGAGGGCGTGGCGGAGTGGCTGCCGGTCAGCAGCACCGGCCACATGATCCTGTTGAACGAGATCATGCCGCTGAAGGCGTCCGAGGCGTTCTACAGCCTGTTCGAGGTGGTGATCCAGCTCGGCGCGATCATGGCCGTGCTGGTGGTGTTCTGGGACAGGGTTTGGCCCTTCGGTTTGGCGGGCAACGATCATCCCGCCGGTGAAAGCGGCCCGCTGCGCTGGGTGAAGCTGGACAGGATCGTGCTGTGGCTGAAGATCGCGCTGGCCTGTGTGCCCGCGGCGGCGGTGGGCGTGCTGTTCGACGACGTGTTCGAGCGGCTGTTCCACAACTACATGTGCGTGGCCGTGGCGCTGATCGTGTTCGGCGTGGCCTTCATACTGGTGGAGAACCTGAACAGGGGCAGAAGGCCCCGCATCCGCAGCCTGGACGCGCTGGACTGGCGCACCGTGGCGCTGATCGGCGTGTTCCAGCTGCTGGCCGCCGTGTTCCCGGGCACCTCCCGCTCCGGCAGCACCATCCTCGGCGCGCTGATGCTGGGGGTGTCGCGCACCGTGGCGGTGGAATTCACGTTCTTCCTGGCCATCCCGGTGATGTTCGGGGCCAGCCTGTTGAAGCTGGTGAAGTACGATGCCGCCATCACCCAGTCGGAATTCGCGCTGCTGGCCGCGGGCATGCTGACGGCCTATGTGGTGTCCGTGGCGGTGATCCGCAGGCTGATCGGCTACATCAAGAAGCACGATTTCAAGGTTTTCGGCTGGTACCGCATCGCCCTGGGCGTGATCGTACTGGTGTTCTTTACGATCAGGGCGATGGGGTGAGATGCAATGGAGAATTGAGAATTGAAAATGGAGGTGCAAATCCCTGCGGGATTTGTTCGATTGGAATTGCTCCGCCAACGCTGGCTGTCGTTTTCCCTTTAAACCGGAAAACCCGAAGGGTTTTGTCCTTCATTCTCCATTCTCAATTAACAGTATGTTCCAAGGGGAGGTGCCGCATCATGCCTCAATGGACCGACGAACAGCTGCGCGCCATCACGCAGCGGGGCGGCAATCTGCTGCTCAGCGCCGCGGCGGGCTCCGGCAAGACCACCGTGCTGGTGGAGCGCGTGCTGCGCCTGATCACCGGGGACGGGGCCGACCTGGACCGTATGCTGGTGGTCACCTTCACCCGGGCCGCGGCGTCGGACATGCGCGCGAAGCTGGCCGCTGGGCTGGCTGCGCGGGCCTCCGAGGGGGACACACGCTGTCGGGACCAGCTCTTGAAGCTGGAAAGCGCCAGCATCTCCACGCTGCATGCCTTCTGCTCCGATTTCCTGCGCACGAACTTTGAAACCGCCGGGGTGGACCCGGCGTTTCGCATATTGGACGACGCGCTGGACGCCCGCCTGCGGGACGAGGCGATGACCGACGCGCTGGAGGAGGCCTACAAGGCGGGCGGCGACGCGCTGCTGGCGCTGGATTACGGCCGCGGCCCCGCCGGGGTGCGCGCCGCGGCGGAGCTGCTGATGAAGCGCATGGAGGACCGGCCCGATCCCGCGGCGTGGCTCGCCGGGGCCGCCCGGTGCGACGACGCGGCGCTTGCCGCCTGGCAGGACGAGCTGAAGGCCGAGGCCCGGCGCGCGATACGCACGGCGCTGGTGCACCTGCGGCACGCGCTGTCGCTGCCCGGCTGCCCCCAGAACTTCGAGAACGCCATGCGCGCGGACGTGCCCGTGCTGGAGGCGCTGCTGGAGCTGGAGGATTACGACGCGCTGTACCGGGCGCTTTCCGAATACAAGCCCGCATCGGCCAGGGGAGCCCGGGGCGCCGGCGCGGATCCGGACACCGCGGAGCTGGTGAAGCAGCTTCGGGACGCCGCCGTGAAGGCTATGAATTCGCCCCACATGCTGGATCTGCCGCTGCTGCAGGCCCGAAGGGACGCAAAAACGCTGTCCGGCCAGGTGGCCACGCTGTCCGCCATCGCGCTGCGGGCCGCCGCGCTGTACGAGGCGGGCAAGGCCGATCAGTCCGGCCTGACCTACGCCGACCTGGAGCACAGGACGCTGCGGGCCCTCGGCGATCCGGCGGTGGCGAACGCCATGAAGGAGCGCTACGACTATGTGTTCGTGGACGAATACCAGGACACATCCGACCTGCAGGAGGCGCTGATCCGCGCCGTCAGCCGGCCGGACAACCTGTTCATGGTGGGCGACGTGAAGCAGTCCATCTATCGATTCCGGCTGGCGGAGCCCCGGCTGTTCATGCGCAAGTACGCCGACTACGCCCGGGGCGAGGGCGGCACGCTGCTGCCCCTGACCCGCAACTTCCGCTCCCGCAAGGGCATACTGGATTTCGTGAACCTGGTGTTCGAGCGGGTGATGACCGGCGGCGACGCCGAGGTGGAATACGACGACCTGGCGCGCCTGAACCCCGGCCTGCCCCAGGCGGAGGAAGCCGGGGGGGACGACGTGTCCATAGTGCTGATCGACAGCGACGCCGAGCCGGAGGAGGCGGAGGAGGGCAGCGTCGAGCAGCTTCAGGTCATGGAGCGGGAGGGCGTGCTGATCGCCGATACCATCAAGCGGATGATGGCGGAGGACCCGGCGCTGAAATTCCGGGATTTCGCGATACTGACCCGCAGCAAGGCCGTGCCCTTCTCGGCGATGATGCCGGTGATGCTGGCCCACGGCATACCCGCCTATGCCGACGGACAGGCGGGCTACTATGAATCGGTGGAGATCAGCTGGCTGCTGTCGATGCTGCGGCTGATCGACAACGGCAGGAGCGACGTGGAGCTGATCGCCGTGCTGCGCTCGCCGGCGGTGGGCCTTTCGGCGGACGACCTGGCCCGGATCCGAATCGCCTGCCGCAACGTGGCCTATGTCGACGCGGCGGCGGCCTATGCCGACGAGCGGGACGACGACATCGCCCGGCGGCTGAAGGCGTTCTTTGCCCTGCTGTCCGGCTGGCGGCTGAAAGCGGGCAGCCTGGGCCTGGGGGAGTTCACCCGCATGGTTCTGGACGAGAGCGGCTTTTACACCTATGCCGGGGCGCTGCCCGGCGGTGCGCAGCGGCAGGCCAACCTGGACCGGTTCGTGGTGGAGGCCAGCGGCTTTGACGACGAATACTCCGGCTCGCTGACCCGCTTCCTGGCCTACACCGACCACCTGCGCCAGAAGGGGGACGGGGACGCCGCCCACCTGCTGGGCGAGAACGACAATGTTGTGCGGATGATGTCCGTGCACAAGAGCAAGGGCCTGGAGTTCCGGGTGGTGTTCGGGGCCCAGCTGGGCCGACGCTACCGCATGGAGAAGTCCAGCGCGCCGCTCATGACCCACCGGGACCTGGGCGTGGGCATGAGCTGCTTCGACCCCGTGCTGCGCACCCGGCGGATGACGCTCTCCCAGGCGGCCATCATGGCCCGCCAGCGCCGGGAGGACGCCGCCGAGGAGATGCGCATACTCTATGTGCTGATGACCCGCGCCCGGGAGAAGCTGATCCTGGTGGGCACGGTGAAGGGGGCGGAAAAGGCCCTCAGGCGCTGGCAGGCGCTGGCCGCCGCGCCGTTTGCCGCCGGCAGCCACCTGGACCTCGTCATGGCGGCCCGAAGCGGGGCCGAGGCCCAGGGCGTGCCGCTGCATTCCGGGCTGACGATCGTTCCCGGGGCTTCGATCCACCTTCGGGAGGAGGAGGGGACCGGGGACGCGAAGGCGCTGTTTGAGCGCGTGATGGCCGACCCGGGCGCCTATGCCGACGCCGGTTTGGAAAGGCAGATGGCCTGGCGGTACCCCGACCCGCTGGCCGCGGGCAAGCCGCTGAAGCTGACGGCCTCGGGCCTGCTGCGGGAGATCGAGGGCCCTGAGGAGCTGCCCGCGCTCACCGAACGCCCCGCCTTCCTGTCGGAGGACGCGCGGCGCATGACCGGGGCCGAGCGGGGCACGGCCTACCACCGCTGCATGCAGCTGCTGGCGCTGGACGCGCTGGCCGGCCTGTCCGGGAAAGCGCTGGTGGACGCGGTGCGCCGCCAGCTGGATGATTTCGCCAACCGGCGCCTGCTGGAGGACGCCCAGCGTCAGGCCGTGGAGCCCGCGCGGCTGTGCCGCTTCCTGGAGAGCGACGTGGGGCTTCGCCTGCGCGCCTCGCCCACGGTCAGGCGGGAGTGGCCCTTCAACGTGATGCTGAAGGCCGCCGAGGCCCTGTCGCCCGACGAGGCGGGCCGCTTCGGCGACGAGGACCTGCTGGTGCAGGGCACCATCGACTGCTGCTTTATCGAGGATGGACAGTGGGTGCTGCTGGACTACAAGACCGACCGCACCGACGACATGGACGCCCTGCGCGCGCACTATCAGAAGCAGCTGAATGTGTACGCCCTCGCCCTGAACCGCATCACCGGCCTGCCCGTAAAGCAGCGCACGCTGTGCCTGCTGCACAGCGGGGGAACGCTGGAGGTATAAAAACCGGGAATCAAAGCGGGCCTGGAAACCGGATCGCCACGCCGTCGCTGCGCGCCATGCCGCAATGTCATGGCCTGTGGTTCGATGCCCGGCTCCAAACGATGTCATTGCGAGGAAGCCCCGTAGGGGCTGACGTGGCAATCCGGGTCCCTTCGCGTTTTAAGATTTGCCGACAGTGCTTGATTCTTAAAAATCCGCGGTGCTATAATGCCATCACCGTGTGGCGGAAAGCGCGTAAATCCAGGAGTTGGATTTGCGCGCTTTTTGCTGCGCACAACAGGCGGACGGGTCATGCCGCAAGCCGATCGAACGGAGGTAAAACGCCAATGGAAACCCGATCCAATGCCTTTCTTGAGAACGAACCCGTGGGCAGGCTGATGCGCAAATACGCCATACCCTGCATCATATCGCTGCTGGTGGCGGCGCTGTACAACATCGTGGACCAGATCTTCATCGCCAACGCCGGGTACCTGGGCTCCTACGGCAACGCGGCCAACACCGTGGTGTTCCCGCTGACCGTGGTGGCCCTGGCCGTGGCGGTGATGATCGGCGACGGCTGCTGCGCCTTCGTCAGCATCAGCCTCGGCGCGAAGAAGCCCCAGGACGCCCACCGCAGCATCGGCAGCTCGGTGATACTGTGCGTGCTGTCCAGCCTGGCGATCACCGCCGCTTACCTGGCCTTCAGCGACGGCATCGTCACGGCGTTCGGCAGCCGGGTGAACGAGGAGACCTTCCGCTATGCGCGGGAATACTTCTTCTGGATCGCCCTGGGCGTGCCCTTCTACATGTTCGGCCAGGCCATGAACCCCATCATCCGCTCGGACGGCAGCCCCCGCTTCGCCATGGTGACCACGGTGCTGGGCGCGGTGGCGAACCTGATCCTCGATCCCGTGTTCATCTACGGCTTCAAATGGGGCATGATGGGCGCGGCGGTGGCCACCGTGGCGGGCCAGATGCTCACCGCCGTGCTGGCGGTGTGGTACCTGTGCCACATGAAGGCCGTGAAGCTGGGCCGGAACAGCTTCCGGGTGCATCCCCGGCTGGTGAAGCGGTACATCCCCCTGGGCGTGTGCAGCTTCCTGGCCCAGATCTCGCTGGTGGCAGCCATGGCGGCCATCAACAACATGCTGCAGACCTACGGCGCGCGGGACGCGATATTCGGGCAGCCCCAATACGCCCAGATCCCCATGGCGGTGGTGGGCATCGTGATGAAGTTCTTCCAGATCGTGATCTCCGTATCCATCGGCATCGCGGCGGGCTGCATCCCCATCGTGGGCTACAACATCGGCGCCAGGCGGCCCGACCGGGCCAGGGCGCTGTTCGACAGGCTGCTGCTCTCCGAGACCGCGGTGGGCCTTGTCGCCCTGCTGATCGTGGAGCTGCTGCCCCGCCAGCTGATCGCGGTGTTCGGCGCGGCGAACGAGAGCGCCTACTATACCGCCTTCGCGGTGAAGTCCTTCCGGATCTACCTGTGCATGACGGTGCTGGCCACGGTGAACAAGGGTACCTTCATCTATCTGCAGGCCATGGGCAAGGCGCTTGAGAGCACGGCGCTTTCCATGGTGCGCGAGGTGGTGTTCGGCGTGGGCTTCGCGCTGCTGCTGCCCCGGTTCTTCGGGCTGGACGGCGTGCTGTACTCGATGCCGGTGTCCGACGTGCTGACCTTCGCCATCTCGCTGGCGCTGATCCTGCGCACGCGACGCGCCCTGAACGCAGAAGCGACCGCGGTCGGCCCGGCGATACCGGCGGCGCAGGGCGCGTAAGGGAACAGAAAAAAGGATCCTTCGCCTTGCCCGGGATGGCAGCGTGACGCTTGTCATCCCGAGCGAAGCGAAGGATCCTTTTTTGTCAGAGGCCCGTGATCAGTCGATGGGCTGGCCCTCGGCGTTGAACAGGGGCAGCTTTTCCAGGTAGATCAGGTCCTCGCGCGCGGTGGCGTCGCCCTCGGCCAGTATCGCCATGCGGCCCACGATTTCGCCGCCGGCACGGTTCACCAGCTCCTCCAGCGCGTGCAGCGATTCGCCGGTGGAGATCACGTCGTCCACGATCACCACGCGCTTGCCCTTCATGTACTCGGCGTCGCCGCCGTCCAGGCACAGGGTCTGCTTGTGGTCGGTGGTGATGGAGCGCACCTCGACCGTCAGCACGTCCTTCATGTACAGCTTCGGGGCCTTGCGGGCCAGCACATAGCGCTCGTTGCCGGCCATGCGCGCCATCTCACAGATCAGCGGAATGCCCTTGCTCTCGGCGGTGATCATCACGTCGTGGTCCGGGCAGCGCGCCAGCAGCGCCTTGGCGCAGGCGGTGGTCAGCTCCGGGTCGCCGAAGATCACGAACGCGCCGATCATCAGCTTGTCGGAGATGGGGCACAGGGGCAGCTCGCGGTCCAGGCCCGCGATGTTCATCTTGTAGACCATGTTCTTCATACCGGGCACACCTCGTTTGAATGTATTATCCCAACAAATTCTATCAAAAGCGGCGGGGTTTGTCAATCAATTATGGGTGGAACAATCGGCCGCGATGTGCTATAATGGCATTGCCACCGGTTCAATAGCATTTCTTACGAGGTGAGACCATGAAGAAGCTCCACATGGGCCCCGCGCGCTGCGCGCTGGACATCGGCGACGGCAGCGAGCGCGCCGAGTACGTCAACCAGGATTACATGCTGCACAGACTGGGGCGTCCCCACCGCGCCGTGAACATCATGTATACCTACTATCCCCACGACAGCGAGTGGCCCGCCCGCATCTCCGAGGCGTGGAAGGACAAGAACGTCAACTTCGCCTGGGACTATCCCTACGACGATTACTTTCCCTATGGCGCGAACGGCCAGCCCTTTGAACAGATGAAGGACATCCGCCGCCACGGCCAGGACGTGCTGCTGACCCTGACGCTGGATTGCGGCCTGTCCGACGGCGAGCTGATCGACCTCGCCCGCCAGCTGCGGCCCTACGGGCGCATGATGCTGCGCATCAACCATGAATGCTGCGGCGACTGGTTCCAGCACAACAAGCGCTATACCTATGAACAGGTGGGGGCCTTCTTCGTGCGTTTTTCGGACATCATCCACCGCGAGGCGCCGAACGTGAAGACGATCTTCTGCGGCGGCATGTGCCAGGCGGACGGCCACATGGAGAAGGAGGAGGCCTTCAGGAGCTGCTACGCCGCCGCCGACCTGTGGAGCTGGGACAGCTATCCGGCGCTGCACTACGGCTGGCCCTACGATATCGCCGAGGAGGGCGGCGGCCGCTACAAGGCCGATTCCATCGGCATGATCGTGGAGCTGTTCGAGCGCACCCACCGCCGCGCCGCCGAGCTGGCGGGGGTCAGCAAGCCGATGATCACCGCCGAGTTCGATACCGACGGCGATGTCACCGGCCCGCGCCACCAGG
>CACYWI010000039.1:0-8107 GCA_902778045.1 uncultured Eubacteriales bacterium | reverse complement strand
TGGTTCATGCCGGAGATGACCGAGGGCGAAGAGGCCGCGTTCCCCGCCGCGCTGCGCTGGGGCGGCTCCGAGGACGCGGACGGCGTGGCGATCCCCATCGAATTCGAGGGAAACCCGGAATTCTGCGAGATGACCGTCGAACAGGACATCGGCCTGATGGCCGAGCTGAACGGCCGCTGGTTCTACAAGGCCCCGGGCACGAAGACCGTGGACATGATGAGCGCCTTCTTCGACAAGCCGCTGGAGGGCCCCGCCACGCTGACCCTGCGCATGTTCGCGCCGCCCGCGGGGGGCGTGAACGTGGACGACGGCAGCGCCGACTGGACGACCAACTACCGCGCCACCCTGAACGCGCCGCCGCAGATGCGCATACGCTATCGCGTGCCGGGCGTCGTCGGCTGACAGAGACCTGATCTGATACGGAAAGGAATGGATGCGATGGCAACGTATTTTGAAAGGCATGGCGCGCTGCATGTGGCGGGCGTCCGGCTGGTGGACGCGGCGGACAGGCCGGTCCAGCTGAGGGGCGTCAGCACACTGGGCCTGGCCTGGTACCCGGAATTTGTGAACGAGGCGGCCTTCCGCACGCTGCGGGACGACTGGGGCGCGAACACCGTGCGCCTGGCGATGTACACCTGTGAGGAGGGCGGCTACATGACCGGCGGCGACAAGGCCGGCCTGGAGGCGCTGATCGACAAGGGCGTGAAGCTGTGCGCGGCGCTGGGCATGTACGCCATCATCGACTGGCACATCCTCAGCGACGGCGATCCCCACATCCACGCCGACGCCGCCGAGGACTTCTTCCGCCGCATGAGCGCCCGCTACGGCGACTGCCCGAATGTGCTGTATGAGATCTGCAACGAGCCCAACGGCGCGGGGGTGACCTGGCCGGTGGTCAAGGATTACGCCCGGCGCATCATCCCGGTGATCCGCGAAAGCGCGCCGCGGGCGGTGATACTGTGCGGCACGCCCGTCTGGTCCCAGGACGTGGACCTGGCCGCCGGCGACCCCATTGACGATGACAATCTGATGTACTCGCTGCACTTCTACGCGGCCACCCACAAGGACGCGCTGCGCGCCAAGGCGGAGGCGGCGCTGGCCGCCGGCGCGCCGGTATTCATCGACGAGTTCAGCATCTGCGATGCCTCCGGCAACGGCATCGTCGATTACGGCTCCGCCGCGGCCTGGCGCGCGCTGATCCAGCGGCACGGCCTTTCCTACATGGCCTGGAGCCTGTCCAACCGGGACGAGAGCGCCGCGCTGATCCGCGCGGATTGCAACAAGACCTCGGATTGGGGCGACGGGGACATTACCGACACCGGTCTGTGGGTGCGCGACGCGCTGCGGGCCGACGCCTTCGCGGACAGATAGGCCCAAAACACAGGCACGGCACAGCTGGGACAGCCCGGTCTGTGCCGTGCCTGTTTTATTCGCCCTGAACGGTCAGCGCGCAGGCGTCCTCGCAGCCGTTCGCGGCGGCGGCGATGATCTCGCAGACGCCGGGACCGACGGCGGTCGCTTTTCCGTCGGCATCCACCGTGGCCACCGCTTCGTCGGTGCTGTGCCAGGACAGGGAGGTGTCGTCCGCCCAGGCGGGCACGACGTCGGCCCGCAGGGCCAGCGCTTCGCCGGGGGCGAGGGTCGCCTCCAGGGGCGTGATCTCCACGTTGACCGCCTCCTGAGGGGTCAGGGAGATCATCCGCACCTCGTAGGCCATGGGCAGCGCCGCGCCATCATGGCCCCTCAGGCCGTCCACGCGCACCGTCCAGCGCTGGTTCTGCTGGTAATCGGTAAAGCCGGTGCCGGAGAAATCGGGCCGGAACACCAGGCAGGGCCCCGCGCCGTAGCCCTCGGCATTCAGGCAGCAATAGCCGTCGCCCACGCCGTCCGCCGGTCGGAAGCGGAAGGACAGACCGGAGTCGGCTTCGGTGAGCTCGATCTCGACCGACGCGTCCTCCAGGTCGTAGACCGCCGGGTTCAGCGTCACCGACCAGGCCAGGTGGTCGTGGATCAGCTCCGCCGGGAACGCACCGGGGGCGGGCCAGGGCACGCTGTCCCATTCGGCGGCGGGATTGCCCAGGTCGTGGGCATACATGGTCACATAGCTCATGCCCGAGGCGGCGTTGGCCAGGCCGAAGCCCGTGGACGCCATCTGCGGGTTCAGCGCCCAGCGCCGATGGCCCAGGTTGGGGAGGTTGGCGTCGCCGTCGTCCCGAAGGAAGTATTCCACGCCCTCGCGGAGGATGGTGTCCCGCATCCAGTTGAACTTGGCGATGCAGCCGGAGGTGGTGGCGATGTGGGCGGAATCGTAGAAGTTGCGGTCCATGTCCTGCGGCTGGGGGGCGTTGTGGTCCACGTAGTCCAGCGCCGCCAGCAGCACCGCGCCATGCTGGCACTGATAATCGTAGATCTGGCTCTCGCTGACCGGGGAAAGCCCGGCCAGCCACCGGGCGAAGTTCAAAAAGCCCAGCGCCTCGTCGCAGGCCGCTTCCGTCAGCGCGCCGGCCTCATAGGGCGCTTCCACCCGGGGAAGCCGGGCATAGGGCGCGCCCTCCGCGGCCCCTATGGCGGCATAGGCGGCGCGCACCTCATCCCGGGTGTGGGCATGGGCGGGGGCGCACAGCACGGCCAGCGCCAGTGCCAAAGCCAGCGAAAATCTGCGAATCAACGGCGTTTCTCCTTTGTTTCCGGCATCATTTAAATGAAAATTCCCTGTGAAATGCAAAAATCCTTCAAAAAGGGCTTTTCAAACCGCCATTTTTCTGTTAAAATGTAAGCACTATGGCATATAAGCGCGTATAGGGTAAACTATCCGTTGCGCTTGTGCGCGCAGTAAAAAAATATTGTACAGGGGGAATTCTTTATGAAAGACTATCTGGCCAAGGATATCCGCAACCTGTCCATCATTGGGCATGGCAGCGTCGGCAAGACCACGCTGGCTGAGGCGATGCTGTTCACCGCTGGCGCGATCGACCGCCAGGGCCGCGTCGAGGACGGCCAGGCCACGATGGACTACGACTCCGAGGAGATCAAGAGGCATATCTCCCTTCAGGCTGCCATGGCGCCGCTGGAGTGGAAGAACAGAAAGGTCAACCTGGTGGATATCCCCGGCTACTTCGATTTCGCCGGCGAGCAGGTAGGCCCGCTGAACGTGTGCGAAGGCGCGCTGATCGTGGTGGGCGCCGTCTCCGGCCTGGACGTTGGCGCGGAGAAGGCCTGGGCCATCTGTGAGAAGACCCACACCTCCCCGATGATCGTCATCACCAAGATGGACCAGGAGAATGCCAACTTCGACAAGGTGCTGGGCGAGCTGACCGAAAAGTACGGCAGCCACTTGGCTCCCATCGAGGTGCCCATCGTCGAGGGCGGCAAGTTCACCGGCGTGGCGTGCCTGCTGGAGAAGAAGGCCTTTATGGGCGAGGGCAAGGGCCTGAAGGCCGTGGACATCCCCGCCTCCGTTGAGGACGAGGTCGAGAAGTGCCGCGAGGCCCTGGTGGAAGCCGCGGCCAGCGCAGACGACGACCTGATGATGAAGTACCTCGAGGGCGAGGAGCTGAGCGACGACGAGGTCATGGCCGGCCTGCGCAAGGGCATTCAGGAGGGCACCGTCGTGCCGATCGTGTGCTGCTCCGCCCTGAACCGCGCCGGCATCGCCAAGCTGCTGGACAACATCGTGGACCTGATGCCCACTCCGGAAGGCACCGTCACCGAGGGTACCAACCCCAAGACCGGCGAGGCCGTGGAGCGCGTTTGCGCCGACGACCAGCCCTTCTCCGCTCACGTGTTCAAGACCATGGCTGACCCCTTCGTGGGCAAGCTGAGCCTGCTGAAGGTCACCTCTGGCGTGCTGGAGAGCAGCACCCCCATGTATAATGTGAACGCCGAGAAGAGCGAGAAGCCCGGCAACATCTACTTCCTGAAGGGCAAGCAGCAGGTTGTTGCCCAGAAGGTCCACGCCGGCGACCTGTGTGCCCTGGCGAAGCTGACCTCCGTGGCCACCGGCAATACCCTTTGCGACGGCAACAACCCCATCCAGTTCCCCGAGCTGGAGTTCCCGGCCCCCAACATCTCCAAGGCCGTGTACGCCAAGAAGGCCGGCGAGGAAGACAAGATCTTCTCCGGCCTGGCCCGCCTGATGGAGGAGGATCCCACGCTCAAGGTCGAAAAGAACGTTGAGACCGCCGAGTCCGTGCTGAGCGGCATCGGCGAGATGTCCATCGACGTGGTGGCCGCCAAGCTGGCCAGCAAGTTCAAGGTGGAATGCGAGCTGAAGGATCCCAAGATCCCGTACCGTGAGTCCATCCGCAAGCCCATCGACGTGCAGGGCCGTCACAAGAAGCAGTCCGGCGGTCACGGCCAGTTCGGCGACGTCAAGATCCGCTTCCGTCCCAACGAGGACCCGAACGACATCGAGTTCCACTTTGTCGATTCCGTCGTGGGCGGCACCGTCCCGCGCCAGTACATCCCGGCCGTTGAAAAGGGCCTGATCGACAACATCAAGCACGGCGTGCTGGCCGGCTTCCCCGTGGTGGGCCTGACCGCCGAGCTGTACGATGGCGGCTATCACCCGGTCGACTCCTCTGAAATGGCGTTCAAGACCGCCGCGCGCCTGGCCTTCAAGCAGCTGACCACCGCCAATCCCGTGCTCCTCGAGCCCATCTACCACGTCGAGGTGGATGTGCCGGACGCCAACGTGGGCGATATCTACGGCGACATCAGCAAGCGTCGCGGCCGCATCCTCGGTTCCGAGAAGGTGGGCGACCTGCAGCGCGTCATGGGCGAGGCTCCGCTGTCCGAGATGTCCAAGTACGCCACCGACCTGCGCTCCATGACCCAGGGCCGCGGCTCCTTCACGATGCGCTTCGAGCGCTATGAGGAGGTCCCCGCCAACGAGGCCAAGAAGGTCATCGAAGCCTACAAGGCCGAGGAAGAGGACGACGATTAATCCTTCTCCTTTATCCCCGAATGAAACACGGCGCCCCTTCGATCCGCGGATCGAAGGGGCGCTTCATGTATCATGGCCATTGACGCGGCTCTGCCTTGCGCGGCAGTCGGCCATGCCGCAATGAAATTTAACCCTATCCACCGCCCTCGGGCCTTGACGGTACCGTGGACGGATGCTATAATGGTTGCCATGTTAACGATAAACATGTTAATTGAATGATGGGAGGCTGTTTTGTGACATCTCAAGATCGGGAGCGCGTGGATCAGTTGCGCCAGACCATCGATCTGCTCATCCATTCGATGCGGCTGCATCACAGGATCGTCGAAAAGCGTATCGACGGCCTGGGCGTGCACCACAGCCAGCACCGCCTGCTGATGAAGCTGTCGCGCATGGGCCAGGGCGCTTCCCAGAAGGATATCGCCTCGGCGCTGGACGTCAGCCCGGCCTGCGTGGCGCGGATGCTGAAGCCGCTGAACGCCGCGGGGCTGGTGGAAAAGGCCGACGGCGCGGACGGGCGCAGCAACGCCATCAGCATCTCCGCCGACGGCAAGCGCCTGGTGCAGGATTCGCTGGCGGTGTTCCGCGGCATCGACGCCCAGATGTTCGAGGGCGTCTCCGGCGAGGAGCTTGCCGCCCTCGGCGGCGTGCTGCGGCGGGTACAGGACAACCTGGTCAATATGGAAAGGGCGGAAGCCTGCGGCCCCGAAAGCCGCGAAGGGAGCGTGTAGAGACAGATGAAATGGTCCAAGTATGTAAAGCCCTATTGGAAATACTTCGTGCTCGGTCCGCTGTGCATGATCGTGGAGGTGCTGGGTGAGATCGTGATGCCCAAGCTGTACTCCCAGATCCTGAACGTGGGCGTCGAGACCCACAACGTGGGCTATATCGTGATCACCTGCCTGCTGATGATCCTCACGGCCCTGCTGATGATGGGCGGCGGCATCGGCGGCGCGTACTTCGGCGCGAGGGCCGCCGTGAACTTCGCCTCCGACCTGCGGCAGGATGTCTACGCCAAGGTGCAGCAGTTCTCCTTCGCCAACATCGACCGCTATTCCACCGGATCGCTGGTCACCCGCCTGACCAACGACATCACCCAGCTTCAGAACTTCGTGAACATGATGCTGCGCATGTTCCTGCGCGCCCCCGGCATGCTGATCGGCGCGCTGATCATGGCCATCATGATGAACCCGGAGCTGGCCCGGGTGCTGGCGGTCACGATCCCGGTGCTGCTGCTGACCCAATTCTTCATCATACGATACGGCTTTCCCCGCTTCACCGTGATGCAGGAGAAGATCGACAAGCTGAACTCCACCATTCAGGAGAGCCTGACCAACATCCGCGTGGTCAAGTCCTTCGTGCGGGAGGACTACGAGGACGCGAAGTTCCGCAAGTCCAACGGCGACCTGAAGGACGCGGCGCTGCGGGCCCTGGGCGTGGTGATCTTCATGATGCCCGTGATGATGCTGCTGATGAACTTCACCAGCATGGCCGTGGTGTGGTTCGGCGGCAAGCAGGTCATCGCCGGGGACATGCCCGTGGGCGATTTCTCCGCCTTCCTGACCTACATCACCCAGATACTGATGTCGCTCATGATGCTGGGCATGCTGTTCATGAACAGCTCCCGCGCGCTGGCCTCCTCCCGCCGCGTGAAGGAGGTCATGCTGGAAAAGATCGACCTGTCCGATGAAAACGCCGCCCATCCCGACGCGAAGGTGACCCGGGGCGACATCGAGTTCAGGCATGTGACCTTCCGCTACTACAAGAACTCCGAAAACGGCGTGCTGAACGACGTGAACCTGCGGATCAACGCGGGGGAGACGGTGGGCATCATCGGCTCCACCGGCTGCGGCAAGACCACGCTGGTCTCGATGATCCCGCGCCTGTACGACGTGGACCAGGGCCAGGTGCTGGTGGACGGCGTGGACGTGAAGGACTACAGCCTGTACCACCTGCGCGAGGGCGTGGGCATGGTGCTGCAGAAGAACGTGCTGTTCTCCGGCACCATCGCCGACAACCTGCGCTGGGGCGACCAGGAAGCCACCGAGCAGGACATGGCCGAGGCCGCCCGGAGCGCCCAGGCGGACGGCTTCATCCGCTCCTTCGCCAACGGCTATGAAACCGAGCTGGAGCAGGGCGGCGTGAATGTCTCCGGCGGCCAGAAGCAGCGCCTGTGCATCGCCCGCGCGCTGCTGAAGCACCCGAAGATACTGATCCTGGACGATTCCACCAGCGCCGTGGACACCGCTACCGAGGCCTCCATCCGCGAAGCCTTCCGCAACGAGCTGAAGGACTCCACCAAGCTGATCATCGCCCAGCGCATCTCCAGCGTCCGGGAGGCGGACAAGATCATCGTTATGGACGACGGCGCGATCACCGGCGTCGGCACCCACGACGAGCTGCTGGCCTCCAACAAGGCGTACCAGGAGATCTACCACTCCCAGGTGCGCGCCACGGACGAGGCGCTTTCCGGAAAGGAGGATGCCTGATGGCAAGATCGCTTGAAAAGCTGCAAAAGCAGTACAGCCGGGCCGTCGCGCCCTCCGGAAGGGGCCCGATGGCGGCCACCAACAACTTCAAGGGCAAGCCGAAGCATTCCAGGGCCACGGTGGGTCGGATACTCTCCTATGTGGGCAAGTACCGCTACCGCCTGGTGCTGGTGGCGCTGTGCATGCTGCTGAGCACCGCCTCCAGCCTGGCCGGCGGCTATGTGCTGCGCCCGGTGATCAACCGCATCGCCGACGCGGCCACCCCCGCCGCGGACCGGCTGGCCTATCTGGCCACCATGCTGGGCGTGCTGGCGGGCATCTACATCGTGGGCGTGGTCGGCTCGTGGCTGCAGTCGAAGCTGATGATCGGCGTGTCCCGCAACGCCATCCAGGCCATCCGGGACGACCTGTTCACCCGCATCGAGCGCCTGCCCCTGCGCTTCCACGACAACGAGACCACCGGCGAGCTGATGAGCCGCTTCACCAACGATGTGGACAACATCGGCCTGATGCTGGACCAGTCGCTGATGAGCATGGTCTCCGGCATCATCAACCTGGTGGGCACGCTGGCCATGATGATCTACACCAACATCTACCTGACGCTGATCACGTTGGTGTTCATCCCGGTGTTCGCCCTCGGCGGCCAGGCCCTGATCAAGCGCAGCCGCAAGTACTA
>CACYWI010000038.1 GCA_902778045.1 uncultured Eubacteriales bacterium | reverse complement strand
CCCAGCTTCCGGGAGATCTCAAAGGCGTTGCTCTTGCCGGGCACACCGATGGACAGCCGGTAGGTGGGCTGCAGCGTCTCCACGTTGAACTCCACCGAGGCGTTCTCCACCCCCGGCGTGCCCAGGGCGAAGGCCTTCAACTCGCTGTAGTGGGTGGTGGCCATGGTGGTCACCTTCATGGAAAGCAGGTGGCTGAGTATGCTCATGGCCAGCGCCGCGCCCTCGGTGGGGTCGGTGCCCGCGCCCAGCTCGTCGAACAGCACCAGCGACTTGGGCGTGACGCTCTGCAATATTGCCATGATGTTGGTCATGTGGGAGGAGAAGGTGGACAGCGACTGCTCGATGCTCTGCTCGTCGCCGATGTCGGCGAACACCTCGTCGAAGATGGCCAACTCCGAGCCGTAGGCCGCCGGGATCTGCAGGCCCGCCTGGGCCATCAGGGACAGCAGGCCCACCGTCTTCAGCGTCACCGTCTTGCCGCCGGTGTTGGGGCCGGTGATCACCAGCGTGGTGAATTCCTCGCCCAGCCACAGCGTGGAGGGCACCACCTTCTGCGGGTCGATCAGCGGGTGCCGCGCCTGGATCAGGCGCACGTGGCCCGCCTCGTTCAGCTTCGGCGGCACGGCGTGCATCTGCCGGGCCAGCGAGGCCTTGGCGAAGATCACGTCGATATTGGCGAGCAAATCCAAATTGTTGGCGATCAGGTCGGCGTCCGGGGCGATGCGGTCCGAGAACTCGCCGAGGATGCGCTCGATTTCGTTCTTCTCCTTCACCGACCACTGCTTGAGCTCGTTGCCCGCCTCCACCACGGCCATGGGCTCGATGAACAGCGTGGAGCCGGTGCCGCTCTGGTCGTGCACGATGCCGGGCACGCTGGCGCGGCACTCCGCCTTGACCGGCACCACGTAGCGCCCGTTGCGCTGGGTGACGATGGCGTCCATCAGGTATTTCTGCATCGTGGCGGAGCGTATGATGCCGTTCAGCCTGTCCCGCACGCGATCGTTCAGCACCCGCATCTGGCGGCGGATGTCGTACAGCTCCGGGCTGGCGTGGTCGCTGATCTCGTCCTCGGAGATGATGGCGTCGAAGATCTCCTCCTCCAGCGCCCGGTTCGTGGCCAGGCGGGAGCCCATCTCGGTGAGCAGCGGCGTGTCCTCCCGGTCCGTGACCAAGGCGGAACGCACGGTGCGCGAGGCCTTCAGCGCGTCCGCCACCTGCAAAAGCGCCTTGGGGCTCAGCGTGCCGCCGGCCTTCGCCAGCTTCAAAAACGGGCGGACGTCGGTAAACCATGCCATAGGGTTGGAGCCGTTGTAGGCCACCACGGTGGAGGCCTCTTCCGTCTCGCTTTGCCAGCGGCGCACGGTATCCGCCTCGCCGGAGGGGCGCAGTGCCATCGCCGCCTCCCGACCCGGGTCGGTGACGGTGCGCTCGGCCAGCATCTCCAGGATCTTCGGGAATTCCAGCACCCGTATATTGCGTTCGTTCATGTCTATTCAACTCCGCGGAAGTAGTGTCCGGTGGTGGTGTCCATTCCGTCCAGTATCGCCCATTCGGGCAGCGCCCTGAAATCCCGCCCATCCAGCGCCGCACGATAGACGCGCACGATTTCCGCCGCGGGCTCGCCCCCGTTCAGCAGCAGCCGCCAGGCCCCCGCCCTCGGCAGGCGGTCCAGGCGGCGCAGGGGCATCAGCGGCACGCTGTTGAGCACCTGGATCACGCAGCCCCCCGGCATGGCCAGGCGCTTCAACGGGAAGGCCGCCCCCCTGCGGTCGGTGAGGGCCTTGCCGTCCAGCCGGTCGCCGGCGGGGCAGCTGTCGCAGTGGCGGCAGTCGGCGTGGCGGCCCTTCATGCCCCGCTCCGCCCGCAGCGGACAGTGGCGCAGGTGCATCAGCGGCACCCGTCCCCACAGGATCAGGTCTTTTTCGCCACCCAGGGCCCCGATCTGGCCCGCGTTCAGCTCCACCGACGGAGTGAAGGCTTCGATCCCCCATTCCGCCAGCTGGGCCGCCGCCGCGTCGCTGGCGTGGTTCAGCATGAAGTCGCCGATGCGCCGGCCCGGCCATTCCAGCGCCAGCTGGCCGATGTTGGAAAGGAACGTGGCCTGAAAGCGGTCCCGGTTCTCAAGCGCCCAGGCGTTCAAGCCGTCCAGCGCCTCAGCGGTCAGCACCGCGGGCAGCGCCAGCATCAGCCTGCCTGTAAAGGTCGAAAGCTCCAGTCGGGCCAGCGCATCCGGGCGGACATCCGATGGGGCGAATACCGCCGCGTCCGCGCCGCATTCGAGGGCGGCTTGAAGCTGCGTGGGGTCGTCGCTTTGGGCCAGGAGGAGGGGGACCCCCTCTCCGCCCTTCGGGCACCTCTCCCCCTCACGGGGGCGAGGCAAGGAAACGCCGTCCGGGCTTGGCTCCCCCTCGTGAGGGGGGGAGCTGGCGCGAAGCGCCTGAGAGGGGGCCTCCCAGTCCCGCTCCGGGCGGTCCACCGCCGTTCGCGCGTCCTCCAGCGCGGCAAGCGCGTCCCGGCGCAGGGCGTTGAGCATCGACGCGGGGCAGAACGCGCCGGCATCCGCCTCGATCGCAATGTCGGTAAACACATAGGGCGTGCCGCCGGTCTTGCCCAGCTGGGCCCGGACCCGGTCCGCGTCCAGCGGGCGGCCCGTGGCAGCCTCCACGATGCCACCGAAAGCCCGCGCGGTGTGAACGCCGTCCGACACCGTCAGCGCGGCCCTCTCGCCCACCTTCAGCGTGGCCTTCGCCGTCACCGGCACCTGCCGACGCTCGCCGTCGATGCTCTGCCGTGCGGCGCGCATCTGTTCCTCGCAGACCAGCCGCACCAGGGCGTCTCCCCGGCGGGCCTTCGGGCAGCTCACGCGCTCACCCGCCCCGCCGGACAGCCGGACGGGCGCGTCCTCCGCCCCGTCCCGGCGCAGCGCCAGGGCGTCGGCGCCCTCAACGGCCGCCTCCAGCATGATCTCGCCATCCCGGCGGCACCTGCCCACCGCCACGCCGATGTGGTTCGGCCTCGCGGGGTACATCAGGTCGGATTCCACGACCCCCGGGCCGTAGCCCCGGGTGAAGCCGCCCCGGTTGAACATCTGCCTGAGATTGGCGCGCTCGGCCTCCGGGTTGATCTCCCGGCCCTCGAAAAGCGCGTCCAGCGCCCGGCGATAGGCCGCCACGGTCACGGCCACGTACTCCGCCCGCTTCAACCGGCCCTCGATCTTCAGGCTCGTGACGCCCGCGTCCCGCAGCTTATCCAGGCTGTCGATGGCGCACAGGTCCTTCGTGGACAACAGGAAGCCCTCCCTGTCCTCCAGCCGCCAGGGCAGGCGGCAGGGCTGGGCGCAAAGGCCCCGGTTGCCGCTGCGGCCCCCGACCAGGCTGGACATCAGGCACTGGCCGGAGCAGGCCACGCAAAGCGCGCCGTGGGCGAAGGTCTCGATCTCGATGCCCTCCCCGGCGCACTCGGCGATCTCTTCATAGGTCAATTCCCGGGCCAGCACGGCGCGGTCAAAGCCCTGCGATTTCAGGAAGGCGACGCCCTGGCGGTTGTGCACGGCCATCTGGGTACTGGCGTGCAGCTGGATTTCCGGCGCGATCTGCCGAATAGCGCGGACCACGCCGAAGTCCTGCACGATCACCGCGTCCGCGCCGGAGCGGTTGATGGCCCGCACGGCATCGCAGAGCGCGTCGAACTCGTCCTGGCGCACCAGCGTGTTCAGCGTCACATGCACCTTCACACCCCGGGCATGGCAATAGCGCACGGCGGCATCCAGCGCATCGCCGTCGAAGTTCCCGGCATTGCGGCGGGCATTGAAGGCCCCCGCGCCCAGGTACACCGCGTCCGCGCCGTTCTGCACCGCCGCTTTCAGGGCCGCCTCGTCCCCGGCGGGGGCCAGCAGCTCCATGGGCAGGTTACGCATCCTCTTCCTTCTTCTCCAGCCGGTCGCGCAGATCGTCCAGCTCCGCCTGCAGGCGGCGGATCTCGTCCCGGGACTTCATCATCTCATCCGCGGCGTTCACCGCCGTCAGCACGGCCAGCTGCCCCGCCGGCAGCCGGGTGGCGACGGCCAGCTCGTTCATGCGGCGGTCCACCCAGGTGGCCACGCGGTTCACATGCGCCTCGCTGTCGGTGCTGGCGATGGTGTACTCCCGGCCCGCGATGCGGACGGTGGTTCTGATCTTTTCCATTTCATGCCTCCAAAGCCTACAAAAGTCCATGATGATTATAGCACAGTCGCCCCGGCTTCACAAGCGGGTTGGTCCACTTTGTTCGGCCACAGCCTTCCGTGATAAGCCCAAAAAGGCCCCGGGGATCGAATCCCGGGGCCGATGAACATATTTTTAATCGTACTCGCGGTTGATAGCGATGAACTCCAGGCTCCAGTCGCTGCGGTCGCTGGCACCGCTGTCGCCGGTATCGATCACCGCGCGGCCATAATAAGCGCTGCCATCATAGGTGGGATAGGCCTTCGCCGCCTGTTGAGCGGTATAATAGCAGACATCGTTATCCCAGTACTCGCCCCCGCCGTAAATGTTGAACGCCACGCAGAAGCGGGTGTCATCCAGCTGCTCCACGCCGGTCAGGCAGGCGAAGCCGTCACTGGTATGGCCGCCGGTCTCCTCCCAGTAGTAATAGCCGTCCCGGTAGTCGATATAGGCCAGCTTATGGTTGGGCTTGATGGTTTCGCCAAAATACTTCTTCACGATGGGCACGATCTGATTCTCGGGCAGGCGCACGTTATTGCCGTTGAAGTATTGGTCCTCCGCCCATTCTATCCGGCTCTGGCGGTTGAACCAGCAGTGGTTGACGGCAAATTCCGTCAGCAGCGCGGTATCGGGCGGGGCGGCTTTGCTATAGCAGCCGCTGCGCCACAAAAAACCCGTCTCGGTGAAATTGGACAGGAACAGGTTGAAATTGTAGCGCTCCCGGGCGCTGGGATCGCAGCGCTTTCCCTCGAAGGTCCCCATGGGCTTCAGGTACTTTGCCAGCGCGTAGCCCGTCTGTCCCTCGTAGGACACCAGCCAAAAGCCGTTGTCTGCCTCGCCCAGAAAAACCATCCCTTTCTCGCCCAGGGGCATCCTGTCCAGCGCGGCGGCGCGGGTATCCGGCTCCTCGCGAAGGGTGATGTATTCGTTGCAGTTCACAACCGTCATGGTGGTTCCGATTTCCACCGCCAGCGCCGGGACGCCCGTTGCCAGGATCATCGCCAACGCCAGCACGCATGTCAACAGCTTTTTCATGGTTCATCTCTCTCTTGAAATCTGATGTTCGACACTTTGACGCATCCGATCCGAAAAGAGTTCCGGTTCAGGGCCGCCTTTCGTCAGTCCCACAATTTTTCGGGGTACAGCCCCCGGGCCTTCATGTCCATGATGGCGGCGCGGACCTTTTCGGCATCCTCGCGATAGGTCATGCCGTACCAGCGCTCGTCGGTGTTCAGCAGGCGCACCCGGCCCGCGCCGCTTGCAATCAGGGCCTTGGGCACGTTGGGCAGATAGAATTCCGCCTTCACGGGGTTCTTCGGCACATCGTTTTCCATGAATTCGGCGAACATCCGGGGAAAGGCCTCCAGCACGCCGCTTCGGAACGCCCACAGGTTCATGGACACCGGCGTGCCCGCAGGGATGAAGGTCCAGCTGACGCCGCCGTCCTCGGTGTAGGCCGCGCCGCCCTCCCTGGGCTCGATGGTGGTGCGCTCGGTGATGTCGGTCAGAAAGCCATCCCTGCCGGCGCATACGCCCCGGGACACGGAGCCGTTCTCCGTCAGCGTGTTTTCGATGTTGTAGCCCACCATGGCGTGCTCGTTCACGTCGCCCCCGGCCATCAGGAATTCCGCCGCGGCCCTGAACCCGCCCGCGCCGTAGAAGTCGTCGGCGTTGATCACGGCGAAGGGGCCCTCCACCTGGTCCAGCGCGCACAGCACGGCGTGGCCTGTGCCCCAGGGCTTCTGACGCCCCTCCGGCACGCCGTAGCCCGCCGGGAGCCTGTCCAGCACCTGATACGCGTATCGCAGCTCGACGTGCCTGGCGATGTTGTCGCCGATGGCGCGGGCAAAGTCCGCCTCCATCTCCGGCTTGATAACGCACACCACCTTGCCGAAGCCCGCGCGCAGCGCGTCATAGATGGAAAAATCGATGATGATGTGGCCCGCGTCGTCCACAGGCGCTATCTGCTTGTTGCCGCCGAAACGGCTGCCCATGCCCGCGGCCATGATGACCAGCGTCGGTTTTACGCTCATATGTAAGTTCCCTTCCTTCTTGCCTTTGCCTATCATTTTACCTGAAACCGCGTAAAAGTCAAGGCAGAACAGGCATATTCACGACAAACGGCGCATATGGAATTCATATTGCCGTTCCCATCCGACAGGCGGTACAACCATTAAAAACTTTTGACAATCAGCGGGACCAGTATATTCCCGGCACACGAGGCGCATACTCTGTATCATCAACGGTTTGGAGGCGAGCACATGGATCAGGCAATCACCCACGAAGGAAGCGGCCGCATGGAGCTGACCCGCACGGGCAGGCGCTCGGGCTGGAGCGAAAACGAGAACAAGCTGCTCTGGGAAACCGCCGACGAAGCGCAGCAGCAGGGGCTGCCGCTGAAAGCCGTGTTCGAGCAGATCGCCCGCCAGACGGGGCGAAGGCCCAACAGCATACGCAATTACTATTACGCCCAGGTGCGCCAGCACGACGGCGGCGAGGCCCGCCCGGCGCGGTTCGTGCCCTTTACACAGCAGGAGGTGGACTGGCTGATGGAGCAGGTGCTGGTGGCGCGCTCGGCGGGGCAGTCGGTGCGCTCCTGCCTGCAAAAGCTGTCCGGCGGCGACCACAGCCTGATGCTGCGGTACCAGAACAAGTACCGCGCCGTGATCAAGAGCCGCCCCGACTATGTGAAGGACATGGTGGACAGGCTGAACGAGCAGGGCGTGGCCTGCGACACGCCCCAGGTGAACCACCGCGTGCGGGCGGACCTGCAGGCCTCCGGCGAGGCGCTGACGGCCGAAGCCCGCCGCTCCGGCGACGCCGAGCTGGCCCGGGCCTGCGACGTGCTGACCCAGTACCTGCGCGGACGCCGCGTCGGTGAGGGCGAGGCCAATGTGGCCGGGGCAGCCCGGGCGCTGGTGGGCCCCATCAAGGAATTCGTGGCCCTGGACGCCGCCGCGCGCATGGAGGCCGCCCCCGCCTTCTGCGACGACATCGCCCGTCGCATCGGCGCGCTGGAGGCGGCGCTGGGACAGGACGAGAGTGGAGAGTGAGGACAAGGGAATAGGGATCAGGCAATAGGCAATAGGAATAGTGGCTGCCGCGCGGACGCTGTTTTCATCGCGCGAAAAGCATATCCCCATGATACGCGAAGATCCTTCGCTGCCGCTCAGAATGACAACGGACGAAACCCGTTGTCATTCTGAACGGCAGCGAAGGATCTGTACTTATCGGTTTTACGCGCGAATGCTTTTATCGAGCGAACGCGGCGTGTGCGTTTCAATCAAAGAAATCCGAAGGATTTCCTCCAAAACTCCACTCTTCACTCTCCACTCTAGAGTGTGTTTCTAAATGCCGGGAGATGCAGTTTCGAGTGGATAGGTTTACTGGCGGTAAATCAAGGGGAATCAACGCAGAAATGCAGTCAAAGACGCCGAAAATGCGCTTCAGGTATTTTGGAAACACACTCTAATCATAAATCTTCCTTCCCTTCGCGTCATCGACGCCGCTGAGGCGGTGGAAGAAGGTGTTGACCACGTCCCGCCACTCGCGGGCGTTTTTGATCTGCCCTTCCATGCGCCCGGCGGCCTCGGCATTGTCGGGCTCGGGCAGCTCCAGCGCATTCAGGGTCTCGCCCATGGCCTCGGCGGCGGCGCAGCCCTCGAAGTGATCGTCGTAGATGCGCTGGATCAGCGTGCGGCCGTCGGCCATCACATAGTCGTAGCGCAGCCGGTGGAAGAACAGCTTCAGGTTGTCCGGGCAGGTGTCCAGATTGGAGTACCTATCGCGGATCTCCGCCGGATACTGTTCGGCGTAGCCGGTGCCGCTGGCGGTGCGGTCGATGCCCACGGCGTCGCGGTCGGCCCTGTGGTAGGTGCCCCACAGGTCGTATTCATAGCCGCTGGGGCTGGGGCCGTAGTGGTCGTGGGGCCGCACCATCCAGCACAGGCCCAGCGGCGCGGTGTACTGCTCGTACACGCCGCGGCTGTTCAAGAGCAACTCCGTCAGCGCGTCCTCCTTGTCCGCAGGCAGGCGGTAGGTCAGCCTGGCCCAGCGGCGCAGCGCCTCGGCGGGCTCCACCCAGGGGTCCCAGGCGTACAGGCCGAAGCCATACAGGTTCGCGGCGGCGAAGGGATGGCCGGTGTAGTTGTCGTCCCGGCCCAGGTTGGACACCGCAGCCACCGCGCACAGGCCCTCCGGGGGCAGCTGTTCGGTCAGCTCGCGCCACAGCGGATTCATGGCGAATATGTCGATCTGGTGGCCGGTGTATTCCTGGGCCAGCTGCACCTCCATGGCCACATGGGTGCGCTTCATGGCATACAGCGTGGGCGACACGGGCTCGCGCACCTGGAAGTCGAAGGGGCCGTACTTCACCTGCAGTATCACGTTGTCGTCGAACTGTCCGTCCAGCGGGGCGTAGGTGTCGTAGGCCGCCTTGGGGCGGTCGGTGGAAGTGTCCCGCCAGTCCTGCATGCAGTTGTACACGAAGGCCCGCCACACCACCACGCCGCCAAAGGGCGCGACGGCCCGGGCCAGCATGTTCGCGCCCTCGGCATGGGTGCGGCCATAGGTGAACGGGCCGGGGCGGTGCTCGCTGTCCGCCTTCACCAGGAAGCCGGCCAGGTCCGGCACCGCGGCGTAGACGGCCTCGGCCCGCTCCGCCCACCAGCGCTGCACGCCCTCGTCCAGCGGGTCGGCGGTGCCCACGCCGTGGGCCATGGGGCGAGAGAAGTCGATGGACACCATCAGCCGCACGCCGAAGGGCCGGAATTCATCCGCCAGCCGGGCCAGCCGGGGCAGGTAGTCCTCGATCAGCAGCTCCGCCTCGCCCTTCACGTTCACGTTGTTCACGCACAGCACGTTCAGACCCGCCGACCCCAGCATCCGCGCCAACTGGCGCACCCGCAGGGGGTCCCAGTCCAGCCGGCCGCCCTCGAACCACAGCGACCGGCCCGAATAGCCCCGCTCGATGGAGCCGTCGGCGTTGTCCCAGCAGTTGATCATCCGCAGCGGATAGTACGGCTTCCGAAGCCCCTGCGGCAGCGCTTCCCCCGCCGCCTTCGCCGTCAGGAAGGCGTAGGCGCCGTAGAGTATGCCGGTCTTCCCGCCGGTGATGGCATGATCGCTGATTTCGTAGCCCTCGCCCAGCGCGTCGTCCGGCTTCAATTCCGGCCGGTCGATCCCCAGGGCCGCGCAGCCGGCTTCCAGCTCAAAGGCCGCCACGTCGGCGGGAGTCTTTAAATCCTCCGGCACATCCACATTCAAAAAGGGCAGCCAGGTACGGCGAATATTGCTCATGACGATCTTCCTTTCGATAATCAGTTTCAATTGACTATCCTATTGCCTATTTGCCTTTTCCTCAAATCCATTATAGCTGACGCGCTGCTCAATCGCCTTCTTCCGCACCCGCTTCACGGGTTCGGCGGCTGTGCCCACGGGCAGCACGCACACCAGCCTGTAATCCTCTGGCACGCCCAGGCGCCTGGCCAGCTGGCCGCCCAGATCGTCCTCATCGGTCACGTGGCCCTCGTACCAGCAGCTTTCATAGCCCAGTGCCACGATGGCCAGCAGCATGTTCTGTATGGCAGCGCTGTAGTCCTGTACGTTGAAGCAGCGGTCCCGGTAGGCCACGATGGGCCGGGTCAGCACCAGGATCCACGCCGGGGCGGTATCGCCGATGCGGGGCATCACGATGTCCTTCAGCTCAGTAAGCAGTGCCGGATCGTCCACGGCAATGAAGGACGTGGTCTGCTTGTTGCAGCCCGACGGCGCGGCGCAGCCCGCAGCCATGATGGCGTCCAGGTGTTCCCGGGGTACGGGATCGCTCTTGTATGCGCCGCGATAGCTGGTGCGGGTCCGGATGGCTTCAAACAGGTCCATGCTCAATCCTCCTTGATGGGTTCAAAAACAAAGCGATCAAAATCAAACTGGCAGCCGGGCAGGAACAGGAAGGCCACCGCACACTCGCCCGCGGGGGCATTCAGCTCAAAGGTCTGCGCGGCGGGGCCGTCCCCGGTGAAGGGGCACTCCTGGGCCGTGGCATCGCCGAAGCGCACCAGCACCGGGTTGACGGCAAGGGGCGTTCTTCCCTCGAGGGTCAGGCACACCGGGCCGCCGGGACCGAAGTCCATGTGTTCGAAGGTCAGCGACACGTTGTTGCCGATGCCCAACACCGCGCCCCCCTGGCGGGTGAAGCTGTCGCCGACCACGCGGTCGGCCTCCCCCGCCGCCATGGGCAGCCACGCGCGGCTCTGCCGGGTGAAGGAAAAGCCCTTCATGTGGATCTTGTGGGCCATCGAGAAGGCCACCACCTGCTCGCCCACAAAGCGCTCCGGCAGCTTCCAGGTTTCGGCCTGGTAGGTGTTCCAGATGCTCTTTTTATGATAGTGCAGCCGCTTGACCACGTGGCCGCCGTCCCGCGGATCGCCCATCCACAGGTCGATGTCCACCGGCTCGCCGCCCAGCTCGAAGATCGGTATCGTGATCTCGTCGGAGCCCACGGGCCCGAACTCCACCCGGGTGAAGCCGGCCATGCTCTCGCCGTCCCGGGCGAAGGCGATGCCCTTTTCGTTGCCGGAGGTGATGCTGCCCTCGCTGATGTCGTACAGCCCGCCTGTGATGAAGCCGTAGGGATCCAGCCCCGGCGCGCCGAAGCCGGTGATGTCCAGCTCGATCTGGGAGATCACCCGGGCATGGGGATAGCCGTTGTTCGCCACGGCCCGCAGGTACACCTGGCCGTCGCCCAGGGCGGTGACGGTCACGCCGCCGTCGTCCGGCACCGCCTTCGCCGCGGGGCTGGGGATGCCCAGCGCGTTGACGACGCGGTATTCGATTTTCTGCGGCATGGCGCATTCGGGCAGCAGCCGGGCAGCGAAGCGGACCTCCGGCGCTTCCGGGGTCAGACAGGTGCTGCCGGACACGCATTTCAGGTCGACGCGCCGCGCGGCGACGGGCTTCTCCGCCGTCGCGGAGGGCTTTACGCCCTGCCTGCCGCTGTGGCCGGGCCGCCCCTGTCCGGGCTTCACCGCCAGCTTCAGCGCCGCGCCCTTCAGCCCCGGCGCGCCGACGCGCACGGTGGCCTCCCCGGCCTCGTCCGTCGCACCGAGCATGATCAGCAGCTTCCCGTTGAACAGGCAGCGCTCGTCGGTCCTGTAGCCGTCCAAATCGGCGCTGTCGCCGTTGTCCAAGCCCAGCAGCCGGATCGGGCCCTCCACGGTCACCCGCACCCGGTCCGCGGCGTTGTTCACCGGGCGGCCGTCGCCGTCCACGGCCCCCACGTCGATAAAGGCCATGCTCTCGCCGTCGGCGGTCAGCTCCCCCGCCTCGGCACTCAGCACCAGCGCGGCGCTGTCGCCGTGGCTGGAAACCGAATCCCGGGCGATCTCGTTGCCCTGCGCGTCATAGGCCACGGCCACCAGCATCCCGGGCTCATAGGGCAGTTGCCACCAGGCGGCGCTGCGCTCCGGCACGCGCAGGTCGATGTCCTTCACGCCCAGGGTAGCGCCGTTCAGGAAGAGCGCCGCCTTCGCGCCGTTGGCATACACCGGCACGTCGATCATCTGGCCCGGGTTCCAGTCCCAGCTGACGCCGATGTGGGCCATGGGCTCCGGGTTCCACAGGGCCTTGACCTGGTAGTACACGTCCTTCGGGAAGCCGGCGGTGTCCGCCATGCCGAAGTAGCAGCTGCGGGTCCTGTAGGGGGTGGGCTCGCCGATGTAGTCGGTGCCGCTCCACAGGAACTGCCCCAGGCTGTAGGGGTTGTTGATGTCGTCGATGATGCAGTTGCGCATGTCCGGCGAGCCCCAGGAGGTGGTGCTGTTGCCCAGGGCCGAGCACTGCATGTCCTCCTCGGAGATGGCGTTGGCGGAGGCCGGGAAGTGGTACACGCCCCGGCTGAACAGTATCGAGGCGGTCTCGCTGCCGTAGATCACCCAGTCCGGGTGGGCGGCATGGTGCGCCCCATAGTACTTTTCACCGTAGTTGTAGCCCGCCAGCTTCACCACGTCGGCGCAGTTCTGCCCGCCCTGCCAGGGCATGTAGTTGCTGCCGAGGGTCACCTCCACGTGGGTGTCGAAGATCTCGTTGCCCACGGACCACATGATCACGCAGGGATGGCTGCGGTCCCGGCGCACCCAGGCGCGCACGTCGTCCCGCCAGCAGTCGTCGAAGAAGCGGGCGTAGTCGTACTGCGTCTTGGGCCGACGCCACATGTCGAAGGCCTCGTCGATCACCAGCACGCCTTCCCGGTCGCACAGCCGCAGCGCCCGCGCCGCCGGCGGGTTGTGGGATGTGCGGATGGCGTTCACGCCCATGCGCTTCATCAGCCGAAGCTGCCGCCGGAAGGCATCGGCGTTGAAGGCCGAGCCCAACGCGCCAAGGTCGTGGTGCAGGCACACGCCCCGCAGCTTCAGCGGCTCGCCGTTCAGGAAGAAGCCCCGGTCCGGGTCGAAGCGGGGCTGGCGCAGGCCGACATCCAGCGTTTCCATCTCGCCGTTGTACGCCACGTTGAGCGCGTACAGATACGGCGTATCCGGGCTCCACAGCCTGGGCGTGGCCACGGTCAGCGCGGCAGAAGCCACGTCGCTGTCGGGCCGGACGACGGCCTCACCCACGGCGTTGCCGTCAGCGTCCGACAGGGCAAGCCGCACCGCGCCGCCCTCCCCTGGGCCCTCCAGCTCCACATCCACCCGCACGCGCCACGCGCCGCCCTCCGCCGCGGGGGCAGTGCGCACATAGATCCCGTCCGGGGCAATGTGCCGCCGGGGCAGGTCGCACAGCGCCACGTCCCGGAAAATGCCCGCGCCTGAGTACCAGCGGGAGTTGGGGCTGCGATGGCGCACGCACACCTCCAGCGCGTTGTCGCCGGGGCGCATGGCGTCGGTCAGGTCCACTTCAAAGGCGGTGTAGCCGTAGCGGTGGGTGGCCAGCACCCGGCCGTTCAGCAGCACGTCGCAATCCATGTACACGCCGTCGAAGCGCAGCAACCAGACCCGATCGCCGAGGCCCTCCGGCGCAGTCAGCGTGCGCCGGTACCAGCCGTCGGCGTCGGCGTACAGATCATCCGCGTCTTTGATCAGAAAATCGTGGGGAAGGTCCACCGGCTGCCAGCACGCGCCATCCGGCGAAGCGCCGGGGGCCAGGCGTGCAAATTCCCATTCGTCGTTCAGCAAACGCCGCATATCATTCTCTCCCAAAGCACGAGCCCCCGCATTGAATACAGGAGCTCGCTATACACTATATATCGCTTACGCGTTCGCCGCAACCGCCGCCGCGGGCACGCTCTTTTCCATTTCCTCCTCCAGCACGCGGTAGGCCACCTTGCCCACCAGCGTCTTGGGCAGGTCCTCCCTGAACTCGATGTCATAGGGCATGGCGTACTTGGCGATGTGCTTGCGGCAATAGTCCATCAGCATATCGCGGGTGGTGTCGCTGGGCTCGAAGCCGGGCTTCAATACCACAAAGGCCTTGACCTTCTGCATCTTGTAGGGGTCGCGCACGCCGATCACGCAGCTGAGGTGCACGGCCTCGTGGGCATCGAGTATGTTCTCGATCTGGGAGGGGTACACGTTGTAGCCGCTGGTGACGATCATCCGCTTGATGCGCTGGCGGAAGTAGATGAAGCCCTCGTCGTCCATCACGCCCAGGTCGCCGGTGTGGATCCAGGTCAGCCCGTCGGCGTGCACGCGGCGGGTCTGCGCCGTCTCCTGGGGGTGCTTCACATACTCCAGCATCACGGTGGGGCCGGACAGGCAGATCTCGCCCTCCTCGCCATAGGGGACCTCCTCCTCGGTGCCCACCTTCACGATCTTATAGTAGGTATCCGGGAAGGGGATGCCGATGGAGCCCTCCTTGGCCTTGGTCAGCGGGGTCAGGCAGGAGGCGGTGACGCACTCGGTGGTGCCGTAGCCCTCGCGGACCTCGATCTTCGCGCCGTGGTCCTTCAGGAACTTGTCGAAGCGCTTTTTCAGCTCCACGGGCAGGGAATCGCCGCCGGAGAACACGCCCTTCAGGCAGGACAGGTCCAGATCGTCCAGGTTCGGGATGCGCAGCAGCGCCTCGTACAGCGTGGGCACGCCGGCGATGAAGTTGGGCTTGTGCTTGCGCAGCAGCTCCGCGTAGGTCTGGGGCGTGAACCGGGGCACCAGTATGCAGCAGCCGCCGTTGGCCAGCATGGAATGGATGGACACGCCCAGGCCGAAGCCGTGGAACATGGGCATGATGGCCAGCATCTTGTCGCCCTCGTTCCAGATGGGGTTCGTGGCCACGATCTGCGCCGCCAGGGCGTTGAAGTTCAGGTTGGACAGCAGTATGCCCTTGGTGATGCCGGTGGTGCCGCCGGAATACAGGATCACCGCCGGGGCGTTCGCCTCGCGGGGCACCCGTGGATCGCCGGTGAAGGCCTTGCCGCCGGCGATGAAATCCTTCCACAGGATCACGTCCGCGTCCCTGGGCACCTTGGGGATCTTGCGGCCCTGGGTCAGCGCGTAGCCGAGCTTCATGATGGGCTTCAGCGCGTCCTTCACGGTGGCGATGATCAGGTGCTTCAGGCAGGGGGTGTTCTTGCGGATGGACGCGAACTTGCCGTAGAACTGGTCCAGCGTCAGCGCCGCCACGGATTCGGAATCGTTCAGGTAGAATTCGATCTCGCCCTCGGCGGACAGCGGGTGCACCATGTTGGCGATGGCGCCCACCATGTTCACCGCGTAGAACATCACCACGGTCTGGGGCGCGTTGGGCATGCAGATGGTGACCTTGTCGCCCTCCCTGATGCCGATGTTGCGCAGGGCCTTCGCACATTCGTGGATCTGCTCCACCAGCCTGGCATAGCTCACGTGGCTGCCCATGAATTCATAGGCGTCGAAATTGGCGTACTTCACGCCCATGCGCTCCACGGCCTCGGCCATCGTGCCCTGGAAATAATCCAGGTGCATGGGCACCTGGCCCATCCAGGGAGCCCAGGGCGTCCTGACTGCTGCTTGCATCAATATTCAACCTCCTCGTTGGCGGGTCTGTCCAGAAGCTCGGGATTTTCGATCAACTTCTTGATCAGGCGAACGGTTTTGGCATAGTAATAGCCGTCGGCGATGCGCTCGTCCAGCGTAATGCCCACGGGCAGCACATCGTGCAGCTCGAAGGTGCCGTCGGCCTTGAACACGGGCTTTTCGGTCTTTTCGCCGACGATCACGAAAACCGAAGTGGTGCCCCAGTTGCTGAGGTGATGATATCCGGCGTTCAGCTTGATGCTGCCCAGGTTCGTGAGGAACACCGAGGCGTAGTTGGGATCGGCCTTGATCAGGCCGTAGGGCACCTTGCCGTAGAAATCCAGCCGGTGCAGGCCCCACATCACGATCCGCATCAGCCAGCGGGGCAGGTGGGTAAAGAACTCCATCCCCTGGGTGGAATTATCCATCACGTCGTCCCGGCGGCACTCGAAGATCTCCTTCATGATGCGCTCGTGCAGGGAATCGATGGTGGTATCCTCCGGGAACTTGATGAAGGCCAGGCCCTCGCCGGCATTGTCCTTGAACTGCTTCTTCACCACGAAGCCCAGGCTCAGCTCGTCCCGCTGGTACAGCCTGCGGCCCTGGATGAAGCGGTTCATCTGCGGGCGCAGCGTCACAGCCTTCACCACCGCGGCGCACACCGCGTGGAAGATGGTATAGCGGTAGGCGTGGTCCAGGCCCGCGTTCTTCTTTTCAAGGAAGGCGTTCAGGTTGGTCAAGTCGAATTCCTCGCGAACGAACGCCTCGTTATCGGCGCGGTTCGGGTAGAGATAGGGCATAAACCAGTGCAGCGGATCGATATCCCGCACCAGCGTTGCATCGAAGCGATCCCCCCGGCGCTTCTTCTTGTCGGCCATATGTTGCTCCCCCTCTGTGCTCAGGCGCGTTTAGAATCGCTTTATGCTATCACAGTAATGTTGAATTATCCAGCGCGGCGGCGGTGAATATTTCAAAAATCGCCCGTTTTGTCCTCGAAAATAACCGAACATTAATACGGAGCAGTAACGTCTACAACGTCATATGGTTTTTGAAATTACATCCGACACAGTACTTGCGAAGCTCCCGGAAAGATGCTATCATAGGCTATGCTGAAATCTGCAAGACAAGGAGCGAAAAACGCCATGAAACTGATGATCGCCTCCGACATCCACGGCTCGGCGAAGTGGTGCGAACGCATGCTTCAGGCCTGGCGGGAGGAAGGCCGCCCGCGGCTGTTGCTGTTGGGCGACCTGCTGTACCACGGCCCACGCAACGACCTGCCGGAGGAATACGCGCCGAAGCGCGTGATCGGGCTTTTGAACGACGTAGCGGAGAGCCTGCTGTGCGTGCGGGGCAACTGCGAAGCCGAGGTGGACCAGATGGTGCTGCGCTTCCCGGTGATGGCGGATTACTGCGCGCTGCTGCTGGACGGCCACGTGATCTACGCCACACACGGCCACCTGTTCGGCGAGGACAATCCCCCGCCGCTGGCTGAGGGCGACATACTGCTGTGCGGGCACACCCACATCCCCGGCGTGCGCCGGCACGAGGGCTTCACCTACGTCAACCCCGGCTCGGTGTCCATACCCAAGAACGGCACGGCCCACAGCTACGCCACGCTGGAGGGCGGCGCGCTGCGCCTGATCGACCTGGAGGGCGGCGAGTACGCTCGCCACACGCTGTGGCCGTGACGGACCGGGATTGGGACCGGCGGTTGCGCGTGCGCACCTGCGGCCGGGAGGACGAGGCCAACGCCAACTACGCCCCCTACGAGCCCACGCCCTACGCGGTGCTGCAGCGGCTGGCGGACAGCGGCTACATCAGGCGCAAAAGCCGCCTGCTGGACTACGGCTGCGGCAAGGGCCGGGTGGCCGTGTTCATGGCGGCCACGGTGGGCTGCCGGGTGACGGGCATCGACCAGAGCCAGAAGCTGATCGACATCGCCGTGGAGAACCGGCGCGCCAGCCGCACCGGCGACCGGGTGACCCTGCGCCGCGCGCTGGCCGAGCAGTATCCCGTGACGGACGAGGATGCCTTTTTCTTCTTCAACCCCTTTTCCGGGAAGGTGTTTGAAGGCGTGCTGCGCAGGCTGGCCGCCTCATGCCTGGAGAACCCCCGGCCCATGGTGCTCTTCTGCTACTATCCCTCTGAGGAATACGTCGCCGCGCTGGAGGCCGAGCCCTTGGCGCGGCACGTGGAAACCATCGACTGCGGCGACCTGTTCAACGGCAAAAACCCCCGGGAGCGCATCGAGATCTACCGCCTGACACCTGAGGAATAAACCATGATCATCAACACCGGCCAGCGCACGGACATACCGGCCTTCTACGCGAAGTGGTTCGCCAACCGCCTGCGGGAGGGCTTCGTGCTGGTGCGCAACCCCTATAACCTCCAGTCCGTCACCCGCTACCGCCTGTCGCCGGAGGTGGTGGATGTGATCGGCTTTTGCACAAAGAACCCCGCGCCGATGCTGCCGTACATGGACCTGCTCGAGCCCTACGGCCAGTTCTGGTATGTGACGATCACGCCCTACGGCAAAGAGATCGAGCCCCGGGTGCCCGACAAGAAAAAGGTGGCGGAAAGCTTCCGCCGCCTCTCCGACATCGTCGGCCCCACGCGCGTGGGCTGGCGCTACGACCCGATCTTTATCAATGACGATTACACGCCGTCTGAGCACCTGGAGGCCTTCGAGGCCATCGCGAAGGCGCTTCAGGGCTACACCGACACCTGCGTGATCAGCTTCATCGACCTGTATGAAAAGACGAAGCGCAACTTCCCCGGGGTCCGGGCCGTGCTGCCGGAGCAGAAGCTGGCCCTGGGCAAGGCGCTGGTGGAGATCGGCCGCGCCCATGGCATGACGATCCGCCCCTGTGCCGAGGGCGACGCCCTTTCGGCCTGTGGGGCGGATTGCTCCGGGTGCATGACCCCGGCGATGTATGCGCGGGCAGCCCGCGCGCCGCTGCGCTTCCCCCGCTACGCGCCGGCGCGGGAGGCCTGCGCCTGCTATCTGGGCTGCGACATCGGCGCCTACAACACCTGCGGCCACCTGTGCCGCTATTGCTATGCCAACGCGGACCACGGGGCCGCGCTGGACAACATGCGGGCCCACGACCCCGAATCCCCGCTGCTGATCGGCAGGCTGCTGCCCGGCGACACCGTGCGCGACGCGAAGCAGGAGAGCTGGGCCTGTCCGGACGAGCAGCTGTCCTTTACCTTCGTATAAACCCTTCGTCGTCGGGATTGTCCTGCGCGCCCACGAACCGCTCGGCGGTCATGTGCAGGTCGTGCTTGTCCCGAAGGGCGGCGATGGTGGCCATCATCGGCGAGGCGTGGTGGGCGTCGATGGCAGCCTGGTCCTGCCAGCTGTCGATCAGCAGCACCGTTTCCGGATCCTCCACGCAGAGATAGTATTCATAGCGCAGGTTCCCCGGCTCGGCGCGAATGGCGGCCACCGTGCCGGTTTCGATCATATCCCGCACAAAGGCCATGGCGCTGCCGCCCTTGCCCGTATACCTGAGGTTGACCGTAAGCATATCGCATTCCTCCGTTTTTTCATTGCGTCTGTCGCGTTCCGCCTGCCATATTGTAATCGGTATAACAGCATTCGGGGGACCGGGCGAACATCGCCGCCCGGTCTCCCCCGTTTGTCACTGTATGCTATCTGTCTGCTTATACCAAACCCAATCAGATTCCGGACGGTTACTTTACCTTCACCTTCACGGTCTTGGTGATGCCGTCCGGGGTCACCACCAGGATGCTGCAGGCGCCCTTGGCCCTGGCCTTGATGGTGCCCTTGGAGGATACCGTGGCCACGCTGATGTCGGTGCTGAAGTACCGCAGCTTGTTGACGTGGGTATTCAGCTTCAGCTTGGAATACAGCTTCTTGATCGTGCCCTTGATGACGGATTTTCCGCCCAGCTTCAGCGTTACGCTGCTCTTGGCCAGCTTCAGCGACTTCACGTTGGTGTGGCTGCCGGATTTGCCGCCGGTATAGGCGTGGATCACCGGGCTCTTGGACAGGTAGACCTTCTTGCCGTTTACCTTCTTCCACGCCAGCACCTTCGCCTTGTAGGAAATGCCCTTCTTATCCAGCCCGGTGCGGGTGTAGCTCAGCTTATCGGCGCCGTTCAGCGTCTTCAGCAGCTTCAGCGGGTGCGTGTCGCCATCGGTATTGCAGCGGGCGAACATCAGGTCGTAGCCCTGCGCGCCGGGCACCTTGCTCCAGTTGTAGATCAGGGTGTCCTTGCCGCTTGCCTGGGCCTTTGCCTTGAACACGCCGTATTCGATGGTGAAGGTGGCATTGCCGCTGACGGTATAGTTGCCGCCCTTATTGTCTGTGATCTTCACCTTGCCGGTGCCGGGCCGCACATTGCTTGAATAGCTGATGCTGTACTCGCTTGCGGGGATCACGGTCTTGCCGTCCTTCACCGTTACGGCGGGCTTCTTCGCCTTGCCGTCATAGGTATAGGCGGTGGGGTTGACCGTGATGGTCGGCTTCTTGACCGTCTTCGCCGTCACGGTGAGCTTCGCGGCCTTGAAGGTGACATCGTAGTTCCCCTGCGCCGCGTCGCCGGTGGGCGTGATGGCATAGGTGCCCGCGTTCTCGCCCTTCTCGCGGCTGAGGCTGTATTTGATGACGCTCGCCGCGTCGCCGTTCTTCAGGCCCGTCACCTTCGCGGTGAACGCCGGGTCCTTTTTGCCGTAGGTCTTGCTCGCCTTCTTCGCCGTTACGGTGACGGCGGCACGCTTGATCGTCAGCTTCGCGCCGGTGAACTTCAAGTCGTAGTTGTCCGTCGCCGCCAGAGTGCCCTGGGTGATGGCGTAGCTGCCCGCGTTCTCGCCCTTGTCGCGGGCCAGTGCGCCGGTCAGCTTGTCATTGCCCACCAGGCCCTCTGCCGCGTAGGTCAGCGCCGGGTCGGCGTCGCCATAGGTCTTGGACTTCGCCTCGGCAGTGACGGTGATCGCCTTCTTGTCGATCGTCAGCTTCGCGCCGGTGAAGGTCAGGCTGTAGTTGCCCGTCGCTTTCAGCGTGCCCTGGGTGATGGCGTAGCTGCCCGCGTCCTCGCCCTTGTCGCGGGCCAGCGCGCCGGTCAGCTTGTCATTGCCCACCAGGCCGGAAGCCTTGTAGGTCAGTTCGGGGTCCTTGTCGCCGTAGGTCTTGCTCACGGCGTCCGCGGTGACGGTGAGGGCCTTCCTGTTGATCGTCAGCTTCGCGCCGGTGAAGGTCAGGCTGTAGTTGCCCGTCGCCGCCAGCGTGCCCTGGGTGATGGCGTAGCTGCCCACGTTCTCGCCCTTGTCGCGGGCCAGCGCGCCGGTCAGCTTGTCAGAACCCACCAGGCCCTCGGCCTTGTAGGTCAGCGCCGGGTCCTTGTCGCCGTAGGTCTTGCTCTTGGCATCCGCGGTGACGGTCAGCACCTTCTTGTTGATCGTCAGGTTCGCTCCCACGTAGGTCAGCGCATAGTTGTCGCTGGCTGCGAGGGTGCCCTGCTGGATGGCGTAAGTGCCAACATCATTCCCCGCCGCACGGGTCAGTGTGCCGGTTAGCTTGTCAGAACCCACCAGGCCCTCGGCCTTGTAGGTCAGCGCCGGGTCCTTGTCGCCGTAGGTCTTGCTCTTTGCCTCGGCGGTGACGGTCAGAGCCCTTTTGTTGATCGTCAGGTTTGCACCCACATAGGTCAGCGTGTAGTTGTTGCTGGCCGCGAGGGTACCCTGCTGGATGACGTAGGTCCCCACGTCATTCCCCACCGCACGGGTCAGTGCGCCGGTCAGCTTGTCGCTGCCCACCAGCCCGCTGGCCGTGTACGTCAGCGCCGGGTCGGCTTCGCCGTAGGTCTTGGATTTTGCCTGTGCAGTCACCGTAACCGTCGCCGGGTTGATGGTGAAGCTTTGCGTCGTGTTCTGCGGCAGCGCATAGTTGGCGTTGGAAAGCGCTGTCGCCGTCGCGGTGTAAGAACCCGCGTTCTTCTGGTCCCCGCTGACCGTTACGGTGCAGGCATCGCTGCCGACCAGTCCTGTCGCCGTGGCCGCAGGCGCATGGCTATTGCCATCGTAGGTAAAGGACGTATTCGCCCAAGTCAGGCCAACCGTCTTTCCCCCGATGGTAACGTTCACCGGACCACCAACGGCACTGCCTGTGTGGTTGCTGTCTCCCACGGTCTTATAGTACACCGTATAATTGCCCGCGTTCGTCCCAGTGGGGATCGCCGCTGCAAACGGTCCATTCGCGCTCAGACTGTACTGAATCGTGCCACCCGTGGCGCTTCCGGCTGACACCAGCGACTGCGCCGCGCCATTGTAGATCAGCCCGGTCACGGCATTCGGAGCAGTGGCTGTAGCGCCCGCCTTTTTGATGGTCCAGGTCGCGGTGGTGCTATCCTTATAGTTACCCTTGCCGGTGACGGTCACGGTGTAGGTGTTCGCGTTCGTGCCGGACAAGGCCCCCGAGACGTCATAATCAACCCCCGCCGTCAACGTCACGCCGTCCAGCGCCACGCCGGAGACGGTCACGGACTTCTGCGTGCCGTCATAGGTGATTCTCGACGCGCTCAATGTCACCGCCGCGCCGGTAATGGACTTCGGGTTGACGGTCAACATCAGCGTCGTCTCGGCGCTCTTGTAGTTGGCGGTATCGGTGGGCGTGAACACGACGGTTTTCGCGCCGCTGTCCGCGACATTCGTGAGGCTCTGCCCCGCCTTGAAGGTCCATGTACCGGCAACATCGGTCTCGCCGACCTTCGCTGTACCGCCGATCTGCGCGTTCGTGGCCGCGCTGCCGTCGTAGGTCTTGGTGACGGCGTTTGCCGTCAGCGTCGGAACATCCTTGTCCAGCACCGTCAGCGTGACCACGATGCTGTAATCCGCATAGTTCGCGCTGGCGACGGGCACAGTGACGGTCGCGGTCTTGCCGATCTTCGCATCGTCGTTTGCGAACGCAAAGCCCAGCTTGCCATTTGTGGCAGAAGGCGCGCCGTTCAAAATGCTGTCGCCATCCGTCGCGGAGGGCGTGCCCAGATTGCCACCCTCCACGATCAGCGCGGAGAGATCGACCTCGCCGCTGGTGCCGTACTTGGCGGAGCCGTTGACGCTCTCGTCGTCGTGGCTCGCCTTGACGATGGAGAAGGTCGTGGTTTTCGCGTCGGGCAGTTTGTAGTTGCCCGCCTTTTCGCCGGTCAAGCCGCTCGCCGTGGCGGTATAGCCCGTCCCCGCGTCGATCTGCCCGCCGCTGACGGTGACGCTGACCGTGTCGCCGTTCACCGTTCCCGTCGCCGCAGCCGTGGGCGCCTGCGCCGAGCCGTTGAAGGTCAGCGGGTCGTTGTCCCACGTCAGGCCGACTTCCTTTTGATCGACGGTCAGCACGCCACGCTCAAAGGTAATGATATAGTTGCCGGAGGTCAAACCGCTGGGCATGATGGCGTAGCTCCCCACGTTGCCATATTGCGCATAGTTGTACGCATAGGACAGCGCACCGGACAACACACCTGTCGTATTTTCCGTCTCGCCGTTCACGAAACCGGAATAGGTCACGCCGTCGTTGGTCGGCTCATCGCCGTAGGTGATGGTCTTAGCCTTCGCCGTGACGGTCAGGGAAGCCTTGCCAATGGCAAAGGTCGTGCTGTTCACACTGGGCAGCTTGTAGTTGCCCGCCTTGTCGCCGGTCAGCGCGGAGGCCGTGGCGGTGTAGCCCGTCCCCGCGTTGGTCGTTGACCGTCCCCGTCGCCGTAGCCGCGGGAGCCTGCGGTTTGCCGGTGTAGGTCAGCGGCGTATGGCTCCACATCAGGCCGACTTCCTTCTGATCGACAGTCAGCGTACCGGCGACGAAGCTGATTTCGTAGTTGTCCGAGGTCAGGCCCTTGGGGGTGATGGTATAGCCGTTGCCAACGTCGCCGAACTGCGCGTAGGTGTAATCGTAGTCCAGCGTACCATTGAGAACAGCCTCCGCCTCGTTGTTTACTAAGCCGGAGTATTCCACGCCAGCATTCGCCGGGGCGTCGCCGTAGGTGATGGTCTTGGGCCTGGCCGTGACGGTCAGAGCCGCCTTGCTGATGGTAAATTCCGCAGTAGTGGTGTTTGCGCCCTGATAATTGTCTGTCTCGCCTATGACGGCTATCCCACGATACTTACCGGCATCTTTAGGGGTATCGGAAACACTACTCCAAGAATTGTCGCTATTCTTTTTCTCCCATGAGAAGCTGGTCACTTCGCCGCCGCCGGGGTTGTTCCCGATCGTGTATGTGATCTCCTGGCCGTCATAGGTCTTGTCTTGAATGCTGAGCGTAGGAGAATTGATGTCGGCCTTGGCAATCGTGTACTTCACGCTCGCGGTCGCGTCCTTCAGCGTGATGCTGGCGGTGTAGGTGCCTGCGTTGACGGGTGTGCCGGTGAAAGAAGTGTCTCCCTCTTTGGTATAGGCGATCTCCGGCGTGGTCACACCCGGGATTGCGCCGGTGGTCGCCGCCTTCGTCGTGCTGTCGTAGGTCAGGCTTGTCGGAGCGTTAATGGTCAACGTGGCCTTGTGGTCGGTCAGCGGACAATTTGCCGCGGAGCAATCCGCCGTGATGGTCACGCCGGACCCAGTGTAGATGAAACTGTGGGTGTGAGCAGGAGCTTCTGTAACTGTCAGCTTTCCCGCAACGTAGTTCACCAGGTAGTTTGCCGTCACATCCACGTTGGAACTGTCCAGAATCTTAATCGCACTGGACGTAACTGTACCCGAGTCGGTAATGGCAGATGTATCCCCTGTCAATGTGACCTCAGATATGCTGTGCCCACTGACAAGGGTACCGCTGGTAATCTCCACCTGGTCAGGTGTGGAAACCACCGTTCCCCCAACCGCTACAGTCTGGTCTTTTGCAGTAACTGTAATAATACGGGGTGTGATCGTCCGATATTGCGGCTCAGGCTGAATCAATTCATAATTGCCTTTGTCTGTTCCTTCAATCCGCCAGTTGGAGAATGTAACTGTCTTGTTTACGCCTACATTCGCGTCTTCAAAAGTTGCGTTCCCTGTGTATACATAAGCGTATACGTTGTCACCGCTGACTGTACCTTTCAAACCCGTTCCAATGGTGCAAGACGCCTTGGTCGTGCCGTCATACACCTTGTCCTTTGCCGTGATGTTTCCAAAGGTGACGGACTTCTTCGTGATCTCATACGATACCGTCGCTGTCGCTTCTCCGAGCGTGATGCTGGCGGTATAATTCCCGGCATCGCTGGGCGCTGATGGCAGGACAGTATTACCCTTCTTGTAGACCACATCCGCGGTCAACACATCCGTATCCCCGGTGAGGACCGCCGCCTTTGCCGTGCCATCGTAGACCATGCTGGTCTTTCCGTCGGGTTCCCCGATGGTCAGCGTGGCCTTGTGTTCGGTAAGATTGCACTGATTGT
>CACYWI010000037.1 GCA_902778045.1 uncultured Eubacteriales bacterium | reverse complement strand
TCGTAGGCCTTGCCCGCGTCCAGGGCGGCGATGGCCTCCGCGTTCAGCGTTCCCTTGCCGTCATAGCGGTAATACGCCGCCCTGTCGGCGGTGAATTCGATGATGGTGTAGTCCGGGTCGTCCACGCCCAGGGGATAGTACTTCTCGTCCCCGTCGTTCCACAGCAGCCGGCGGTAGTCCTCCCGGCGCGTGGGCACGGCCCTGCCCGTCAGGCACACGCCCTCGAAGCGCTCGCTGTCGGCGAAGTACAGGCAGGCCCCGGGGTGCCTGCTGAGCAGCCGCACATGGCCGGAGCTGGTGTTGGTGGAGATCAGGTGGCCGCCGATCCCCTTGTGCCAGGCGCAGAATACCCGGCGGATGGCGGGGTGGCCGTCTTCGTCGATGTAGCCCAGGTCCGCGAACAGCGAACGGTCGATCAGGCTTTGGATCTCAGCAGGGGTCATGGGGTACACCTCCCAATCGGATGTCAGCATATGGTTTTGCAGAACGCCGTGATTTCAGTCAGTCGCGCCTCCGCGTCCGCCCGACATTCCACCTGGCACAGTCCCAGGCGACCGCGGCGCTCGATCTCCAGGTGGCCGTAGAAGTGCTCTATGGTCTCGAGTATGCGCGCGCATTCCCGCATGCCCGGTCCGGTGCGCAGCGCGATGGCGTAGCCCCGCTTGCCGCCGCTGAGCGCCGCGTGGGGCTCGTGGGTGTTGCACCAGGGGGTGCAGCGGTCGATGAACGCCTTGAACTGGCCGGGCACGTCCGCCCAGTAGGAGGGGGAAACGCACACGATCGCGTCCGCGCGTTCGAACTCGGCCATCAGCCGGGACACGTCGTCGTCCATGACGCACTTCGCCGTATCGTGGCAGCTCCGGCAGCCCCGGCAGAAGGCGAAGCGATAATCGTCGACGCAGGCGCGTCGCACCTCAAAGCGATCCGCCAGCGCTTCGGAGACGGCCTCCGCGATCCGCGCCGTCGCGCCGTCGCGCACCGGGCTGCAGTTGAGTACGAGCGCTTTGTTCATGAGGCCTCCTCCTCCAGCGCCTCCAAAAGGAAGCTGACCGGGCGGAAGCCATCGTTGCAGCTGATCATGGCGGACCTCGGGTCCTTCATCCAGCCGTCGTAGAGATTCTCCCCGCCGTGGGCCAGCGTCATCACGAAGGGGGACAGGGTCTCCCACGCGCTGTCGCAACGAACGTCCGGCCCTCCCACATGCCGCAGGCGTGCTCGATGGGGTTTTCGTACTGTGCCATCAGGTCGTCGTAACGCGCCATGCGTTTGACGGTGATCTTGACCTTTTTCATACATCCTCCAAAGACGTGTTTAATCGGAAAACGGCTGTTTGCTTCATCAATCGCCGTGTCATCGTTCCATCACCCTATCAGGCATACGATGATGTTCAGCAGGATCAGCGTGTGCTGTACGATGTGATAGAGGTCGGGAACAAGTCTTGTGTCACTCATCGGGAAAACACGGATGGTATTCCGGAAGCAATCATTGTAGCCTTTCAGCTTTCGCTCTGATGCGCCGAAGATCGTATAATACCAGTGGCAAAAGAACTCTACAACGAACCAAAGGCACAATATGGCCAGCAAAATCCATTTCCCGGCAGGCCGCATAGTATAATAGAGAATCAGGCCGATGCTGTAAAGACACAGCATGGCAAACTCCGCGCTTTTGAGGCCCATCCCTTCGACAAGCGTGTACTTGCCGAGCCGATAGGTGGTTGTGCAGCCGAGAAACCACAGCCAGAGCGTTGCTTGAAGCAGGATTATGACCACCATGTTTTGCCACCTCGACGTCGAATAGCCCCAAATCGGTCTCTCTGTCAATAAACCATCATTGATCGAAATGCTATCGGCTTGCGTATCGAACAGACCCTTCGCGCCGATCAGGATGACAGCGCGACGGTCAGCCTGTGGTAAGCGGTTTTGTCTGTCATCCCGGATTCCGGTGCGTCATCTTCTCCCTTCGGCTGCCCCGGCCCGCAAGGGGGCCGTCGCAGCTACGCGGGCCGGTGTCCTTCGGAACCGGCAACCGCTGGTCGGCGCAAGCGCCTCCCTCCGGGTCAGCCCGGGTTGCGATGCGTCATCTTCTCTCTTCTTCTGCGCTTCTGTCGCGACTGCTCGTTGCTGGCCATGACCTTCTCGCCCTTCAGGGCCAGCATCTGGTCGCGCAGCTTGGCGGCCTTCTCGAAGTCCAGGTTGTTGGCGGCCTGGAGCATCAGCTCCTCCAGGCGGTCGATGGCCATGCGCTTCTCCTCCTCGTCCATGCCGCTGTCGACGCTGTCGTCGGGGGCGCGGGTGACCTCCATCAGCTCGCGGATGGCGGTGCGCACGGTCCGGGGCTCGATGTGGTGCTCCTCGTTGTACCGCTGTTGGATCTCCCGGCGGCGGTTGGTCTCGTCGATGGCGCGGCGCATGGAATCGGTGATGGCGTCGGCGTACATGATCACGCGCCCGTCCACGTTGCGGGCCGCGCGGCCGATGGTCTGGATCAGGCTGGTCTCGCTGCGCAGGAAGCCCTCCTTGTCCGCGTCCAATATGCACACAAGGCGGACCTCCGGCATGTCCAGGCCCTCGCGCAGCAGGTTGATGCCCACCAGCACGTCGAACTCGCCGCTGCGCAGGCCGTGGATCAGCTTGATGCGCTCCAGCGTCTCGATGTCTGAGTGCAGGTACTCCACCCGTACGTCCATCTCCTTCAGGTATTGGGTCAGGCTCTCGGCCATGCGCTTGGTCAGCGTGGTCACCAGCACCCTGCCGCCCTCGGAGGTGACCTTGTTGACCTCGCCCAGCAGGTCGTCCACCTGGCCGGTGGCGGGCCGCACGACGATCTCCGGGTCGATCAGCCCCGTGGGGCGTATGATCTGCTCCACCACCTGCTCGGCCCGCTCCAGCTCGTAGGGGCCGGGGGTGGCGGACACATAGATGGTCTGGCCCGCCCGCTGCTCGAACTCATGGAACTTCAGCGGCCGGTTGTCGTAGGCGGCGGGCAGGCGGAAGCCGTAGTCCACCAGCGTGCGCTTGCGGGCGTAGTCGCCGTTGTACATGGCGCGGATCTGGGGCACGGTCTGGTGGGCCTCGTCGATGAAGATCAGGAAATCCTTGGGGAAGTAGTCCAGCAGCGTGAAGGGCGCCTCGCCGGGCTGCCGGCCGTCGAAGTAGCGGCTGTAGTTCTCGATGCCGCTGCAGTAGCCGATCTCCCGCATCATCTCGATGTCGTAGTGCACCCGCTGCTCCAGCCGCTGGGCCTCCAGCAGGCGGTCGTTGTTGCGGAAGTCCTCCAGCCGCTGGGCCAGGTCCGCCTCGATCTGCTCGATGCAGCGGTCCAGCTTGTCCTTGCTGGTGGCGTAGTGGCTGGCGGGGAAGATCAGCACGTGGTTCATCAGCCGCAGCACCTTGCCGGTCAGCATGTCGATCTCGCTGATGCGCTCGATCTCATCTCCGAAGAACTCCACCCGCACGCCCCGCTTTTCCGACGCCGCGGGGATGATCTCGATCACCTCGCCCCGCACGCGGAAGGTGCCGCGCTCCGGCTCGAAGTCGTTGCGGGTGAACTGGATGTCGATCAGCCGGCGGATCAGGTCGTCCCGGTCGATCTCCATGCCCTCCCGCAGCGAAACGGACAGGCCCTCGTATTCCTCCGGGTCGCCCAGGCCGTAAATGCAGCTGACCGAGGCCACGATCACCACGTCCCGCCGCTCGGCCAGCCAGCTGGTGGCGCTGTGGCGCATGCGGTCGATCTCGTCGTTGATGGAGGAATCCTTTTCGATAAACGTGTCCGTGGAGGGGATGTAGGCCTCCGGCTGGTAGTAGTCGTAGTAGGACACGAAGTAGCCCACGGCGTTCTCCGGAAAGAATTCCCGGAACTCCGCCGCCAGCTGGGCCGCCAGCGTCTTGTTGTGGGCGATGATCAGCGCGGGGCGGTTGGCGTTCTTGATGATGTTGGCCATCGTGAAGGTCTTGCCCGAGCCGGTGACGCCCAGCAGCACCTGGTGCTTCATGCCCTTTTCGAGGCCCTCCGTCAGCTTCCGGATGGCCTGGGGCTGGTCGCCGGTGGGCTTGTAGTCTGAATGCAGCTGGAACATGCGCCGACCCCCCGTGATGATGTGATGCCTTCATTATAGCACCAAACCCGCCCGTTGAAAACACGGTGAGCAACATTTAAACAGGTGTTCGATGGCGGTATACATTTGGCTTGTCACGGGGATAAAAAGCTGGTATAATAGAAGCATATGATAAAAAGGGGAGTGTGGGCCAATGGCACTCAGGCATGCTCAGATCCATACGGAATGCCATCCCGCAAGCGGCGGCGTCAAGGGCCTGTTCCGGCTGGACGACGCCGTCAGCGGCCTCGACGCGCTGCTGCCGGAGTACGAGGGCAGGATCAAGCTGGTGTACATGGACCCGCCCTTCATGACCGGCGACCGCTTCTTCATGCGGGTGCGCGTCGGCGCGGAGCAATGGCGCAGGGGCAAGGGCAGCCTTGAGATCGAGACCTTCAGGGACCGGCTGGACCGCCAGGCCTATCTTGCGCTGCTGAGAAGCGTGCTGGAGCGCTGCCGTCGGCTGCTGTCGGAGGACGGCATGATCTTCGTGCACATCGACTATCGCGCCCATCCCCACGTGCGCCTGCTGATGGACGAGCTGTTCGGCGAGGACAACCTGCTGAACGAAATCATCTGGGTGTACCAGAGCGGCGGGCGCAGCGTGCACCACTTCAGCCGCAAGCACGATGTGATCCTGTTCTACCGCAAGGGGCCGGCATATGATTTCAACATCGACGCGGTGAAGGCCGCCCCCTCTCGCCCAAGGAGCAACCACATGCGCCGCCACGTGGACCCGGACGGGCGGGTATACCGCTCCATCCGCGCCAACGGCCGGGTGTACACCTATTACGACGACGAGCCCGTGGCCCCCACCGACGTGTGGCAGGACCTGAACCACCTGCAGCAGAAGGACCCGGAACGCACCGGTTACGACGCCCAGAAGCCCCTGGCGCTGCTGGACAGGATCGTGCGCTGCGCCTCCCGCGAGGGCGAATGGGTGCTGGACCCCTTTGCGGGCAGCGGCACCACGCTGGAGGCCGCCGCCAGGGCGGGCAGGTGCTTCATCGGCGTCGATTGCTGCCCGCTGACGCTGAACCTGCTGCGCCGCAGGCTCGCCGGGTCGGACTATCGCGTCACGCTCGGGGCCCCTGCCGGCGACGCGCCGGACTGCCGTGCCACCGTACAGCCGGGCGTGGGCTTCTACCACGTGCAGCTGGAGGCCTTCGACGCCGCCATCCCCGGCATGCCCGAGGGCGCCGGCCCCCTGGACGCGGTGGACTGCTGGTCCGTGGGCTATCTGCGGCCCGAGGGCTACACCGTGATGGCCGAGTTCCAGCGCAGCAAGCGCGCGCCGGAGCTTCAGCGGGAGCTGGCGGTGCCCGCCTACGCCGGGGAGCTGGCGCTGTGCGTCGGCGACGTGTCCGGCCGCAGCTTCTACTACCTGCTGGACAAATAGGCGAATCATCAAATAAAGTTCACACTCAGGCAATATTTATCCACTATAATACCGGCTGGAGGCGAGGAAATGCTGCTGCATGTAGGCGACCTGGTGAAGATGCGCAAGGCGCACCCCTGCGGCAACGACGTGTGGCGCATCACCTACGTGGGCGCGGACATCAAGATGCGCTGCGAAAAGTGCCAGCGCATCGTGATGCTGGAGCGCCCCGTGTTTGAAAAGCGCGTGAAGAAGCTGCTGGAAAGCGCGGCGGAGGAACAGGCGTGAAGCGCCTTCGCGGCGCGCTGGCCGTGGCCGCGATCTTCGCAGTGGCGCTGGCCCTGGGGCTGCTGGCCCGGCGCTGGGCCGTCGGCACGGTGCGCATATCCGGCACCTCCATGCGGGATACGCTGCGGGGCGGCGACGTGGCGCTGGTCACCCGGTTCGATTACGCCGTGGGGAACACGCCCCGGCGCGGCGACGTGGTGGAGTGCCGCTTTCCCGGGCGGGGGGACACCTACGTCAAGCGGGTGATCGGCCTGCCGGGAGAGGAGATCAGCTTCTTCGGCGGCGCGCTGACGGTGAACGGCCAGGTGGTGCGGGAGGACTACGTGTCCAGCCCCACCGGGGACTACGCCGTCTTGCTGGGCGAGGACGAATACCTGGTGCTGGGCGACAACCGGGCCGAGAGCTACGACAGCCGCATGGCGGACATGGGCCCCATCGGCGCGGAGGCCTTCGTGGGCCGGGTGCGCTTCATACTCTGGCCCATCGGCAGGATCGGGCCGGTGCAATAAAGACAAGGAGAGTATCACATGGCTGACAACAACGGCGAATACAGGGCCGAGACTGAGACAAAGGAGCAGGTCGAAACGCAGATCGACGAGGTGCAGGACAAGGTCGCGGCCCGCAAGAAGAAGATCGTGAAGGAGATCCGGGAATGGGTGGTCGCGCTGGTCGTGGCCGTGCTGATCGTGCTGGTGATCCAGTCGTTCCTGTTCCGCATCATCCGTGTGGACGGCCACTCCATGGACACCACGCTGGCCGACGGCGAGCGGCTGTTCGTCACCGTGGCGGACGTGCGCTTCGGAAGCGTGCACCGGGACGACGTGGTGATCTGCCACTATCCCGGGCGCGGGCTGACCTACTTCGTCAAGCGCTGCGTGGCGGTGCCCGGCGACACCGTATACTGCGAAAACGGCGTGACCCACGTGGTGTACCAGCAGGACGGCGAAACCGTGGACGAGCCCCTGGACGACCGCTTCGCCCAGTATTATGTCTACGGCAGCGACCACGACTACGAGCCCTATGTGCTGGGCGACGACGAATACTTCGTGGTGGGCGACAACCGCTACAACAGCCATGATTCCCGGGATTGGAACGGCCCCACGGCCACCGGCGGCGGCAACGACGGTTCGGAGGACAACAACGTGGGCCCCATCTCCAAGGGCAAGATCGTCGGCCACGTCCGCAACGTGATCTGGCCGCTGAACAGCCTCAGAAAGGTGGATTAAGGCGGCATGAACAGCAGGAACAAGAAGCTGATCCGGGTCATCGCGATCATACTGGCGGTGCTGCTGGCGGGCGGCGTGGTGTTCGGCGCGCTGTTCAGCGCGCTGTCCGAGGAGGCGCAGCCGCCCCAGGAGCGAAGCCGCGTCGAGCTGACCATGGAATACCTGAACGATGAACAGGCGCTGCGCATCACGCAGCGCCTCATCTATTTCAACGCCACGGGCAAGCGCCTGGAGGGCGTGGTGTTCTATGCGGCGGGCAACATGTTTCGGCGGCAGAGCGCGCTGATGTACGAAAGCGACGACCTGGACGCGGTGTTCCCGAACGGCTATGCCCCGGCGGGCATCGACCTGCGCTCCGTGAAGTGCGATGGGGAACCGACCGATTTCGGTTTTCAGGGCGAGGACGAGCTCTACCTGCGCGCGGCCTGCGACCTGGGGCCGGGGGAGACCTGCGCCTTCGAGTTCGACTACTACCTGCTGCTGATGCGCTGCAACGCCTTCCAGGGCATCGGGGACACCGACGTGCGGCTCAGCGCGTTCTGCTTCGTCCCCGGGGTGTTCGACGGGGCCACGGGCGAATTCGCCCTGAAGAAGCCGCTGCCCTATACCCGCTGGCTGTACTGCGATAGCGCCGACTACGTGGCGGACCTGTGGCTGCCGCGGGGGTACCTGTGCGCGGGCACCGGCGGGATCCAAAGCGTGGAAAGCGAGGGCGAGCGCACGCTGTGGCACGTCGAGGCGACGGACGTGCGCGACTTCGCCCTGTCCTTTGGCCGGCGCTGGCGGGTCACGGCGGGGGAGAGCGCCTCCGGCGTGGCGGTGCGTGTGCTGACCAACGTGCGGGGCGCGGGTCAGCGGGCCCTGGAGCGGGCCGTGGCGACCATCGACCGGTGCGAGGCCTGGTTCGGCGATTTCCCGGCCCGCCGGCTCGACATCGTCCAGTCGGATTATCCCCTGGGCGCGCTGAGCTTCCCCGGCGCGATCTGGGTGCCCGGGGCTTGGATGGAGGGCGGTGGCGCCGATGCCCTCGACCGCGCGCTGCGCTTCGGCGCGGCACAGCAGTACTTCGGTCTCTCCGCCTATGTGGAGCCCTCCGCCGACGCCTGGCTCTCCGATTCCCTCTGCGAATACGCGGCCTGCCTGCTGCTGGAGGACGAGCGGGGCAGCGAGGAGTTCCTGAACGCCGTGAACCGGGATTGGGTCAGCGCCCTGCAGCAGACCGTGCCCGGCGGGCTGAATGTCACCAGCGACGCGGCGCTGTTCGACGGCTACTCCTACGACATCGTCGTGCTCAAGCGCGGCGCGGTGGTGCTGCACGAGCTGCGCCTGGCCATGGGGCTGGAGGGGCTGCTGGACGGTCTCGCGGCGTTCTGGCGCATGGGGCTGGACGGGCGCACGCTGACGGAGATGGACTTCGTCGCCGCCCTGGACGCCGCCACCGGCAGCGACTGGGAGGATTTCCTGACGGACTGGGTTTTCAATGTGGACAAGTACACAGAACAGACCATGTTCTGGTATGAATAAGGGGACGCGGAGCCGGAGAAAGAAAAGAAGATCCTTCGCTGCGCTCAGGATGACAACCGTCGCGTATTGCTGTCATCCTGAACGAAGTGAAGGATCTTTCGCATATTCCTGTGGATCCGGCAGAGCGGCATAACCCCGCACCTCATAACAGACCGCGGTCTGTTACCTCCCGGAGCCGCTGGCGCGCAGCTCGCCCTCCTTCTCCAGCAGGCCGTCGCTGGCCATCATGGTGTTCAGTACGCTGATGTCGGCCTCCACGTCCATGGCCTCGGTGCGGAACAGGCGGTCCTGCTGCTGCTCGAAGGCGCGCACCAGGGTGTCCAGCACCTGCTCGATCTTCTTGCGGGAGGACTGTATGTTCTCGCCCTGGTAGCTCTGCTTCTCCATCAGGCTGTAGGACTTCAGCAGCTTCAGCGTGGTGGGCAGGTAGTAGTTCATGAAGCGGCGCACCTCCTCGGCGTGCTCCGGCTTTTCCCGGACCACCCGGAAGATGCTGGCGGTCAGCTCGCCGATGCGGTCGATGCGCTCGGACACGGTGGGGTCCTCGATGGCGTCGTTCATCTCGCGGATCTCCCGCAGCTTGGCCTCGAAGTTGTCGCTGTCGGCGGCGGACTTCACCGGCTCGGCCTGCTTGCGCTTCTCGGGGGCGGGGGCGGGCTGCTCCTGGGCGAACTCCGTTTCGATGGCGTCGGCCTTCCTGCCGCGGGTGGCCTTCGCCGCCGCCACGGTCTTTGCCCGGTCCTCAGGGCTGACGAACACGTTCACGATCTGGCTGAACAGGTCCTCGGCCTGGGCGGACAGCTGGTCCATGTACAGCGTCATGTGGCTGCGGTCGATGTAGGCGTTGCCGATGATGACGCCCTCGTCGATCATGGCCTGCAGGTCGCTGGCCACGTTGGCCGTGGGCATGCCCAGAGTAGCGGCCAGCTCGCGGATGCTGATCTTCGTGCGGTCGCCGATGGCCTTGGCATAGCGGCGGTACGTCTGATAGCGCTTGCGCAGCGTCTCATTCTTGATCTTTTTGAACAGCAGATAGCCTCCGATGACCTTTGTGATGATCTCCGGAATGGCGAACAGTATGATGATCCCGAGGATCGAGGGGCCCTCGCCCGGCTCTTCCGGGATGCGAATATTGCCGTACTTCTCTTTTGCCATGTCTTTCACACCTCGTTGATGGTATTATAGCATACATAAAAGGCCCGTTCAAGGCATCAAGCATTAAAACCGCAAACATCGGCCCAAAAACCGCAACCGGCGCGCCGAAGGATACGAAATTCGCCCTCGCGCCTTGACGGTTCACCGCCATTCGGTTAAAATAGAGGCAGCTTGAATACGCGCGGCGGCCTTTGGCGCTGCCAGCTGTACGGCGCGGGGGCTCTGCGCCCGGTCCGTCCACGCAGGCAGAAGGCGACCCGCGGGAAAGAGAGGTTCTTACCCATGCGAAAACTTGTCAGGCGGCTGGCGCTGCTGTTGGCGCTGCTGCTGACCCTCACGGGGCTGTCCGCCGGCGCGATGGCGGAGGACTGGCGCGACCTGCTGTCCGGCCTGCTGGAGACGATGACCGAAGAGGACTACGACGCCGCCGACGTCGAGGCCGCGCCGACCCGGGCGCCGGAACAAACCAAAGCGCCCAAGAAGACCAAGGCGCCGAAAAGCACCAAGGCGCCCAAGGGCACGCAGGCGCCCCGGGCCACCGAGGTCCCAGGCGAGCCGCAGTTCCAGCTGCCGGTGACGGACCCGCAGCAGATCGTCAATTACCTGGAATACTACGGCGAGCTGCCGGAGAACTTCATCACCAAGAACGAGGCGAAGGACCTGGGCTGGGGCAGCACCTACTACTATGTGGGCGACATCGCCCCGGGCATGTGCATCGGCGGCGACCGCTTCGGCAACTATGAGGGCCAGCTGCCCTCCGCCAAGGGCCGGAAGTGGTACGAGTGCGACGCCAACTACGGGGGCAGAAAGCGCGGCGCGGAGCGGGTGCTGTTCAGCTCCGACGGCCTGTACTACTACACCGACGACCACTACAACACATTCACACAGCTGTTTCCGGAGGATTTGAAATGATCGTATTGGATGGAAGGCGCATGACCGGCCGCGCGCAGGCCCACGCCGAATTAAAGGAGAAGCTGGCGCTGCCGGACTATTACGGCGGCAACCTGGACGCGCTGAACGATTGCCTCGGCGAGCGGCGCGAGCGGGAGCTGTTCGTCATTCAGAACGCCGGGGAATTCATGGAGGGCTGCGAAGGCTACGCGCTGAAGCTGCTCCGGGTGCTGTCGGACAACGGCCTGCAGGTGCTGCTGGATTGATTATGTAAAAGGGGGAAAACACATGAGCAACATTCCTACGCCCCATATCAACGCGCCGGAGGGGGCCTTCGCGCCCACGGTGCTGATGCCCGGGGATCCGCTGCGCTCGAAGTACATCGCCGAGCACTATCTCGAGGACGCCAGGCTGGTGAACAACGTGCGCGGCGTGCACGGCTACACCGGCACCTACAAGGGCAAGCCGGTTTCCGTGATGGCCTCCGGCATGGGCATGCCCGCCATCGGCATCTACTCCTACGAGCTGTTCAACTTCTACGGCGTGGAGAACATCATCCGCGTGGGCTCCGCCGGCGCGCTGACGGACAAGCTGCAGCTGCGGGACGTGGTGGCCGCCATGAGCGCCTACACCGATTCCAACTACGGCGCGCAGTTCGGCTATCGGGGCACGCTGGCCCCCTGCTGCTCCTACAGGCTGCTCAGCGCGGCCATGGAAGCGGGGAAGAAGCTGGGCATGCACGTGGTGCCCGGCCCCATCGCCTCCCACGACGGCTTCTATGCCCAGGGCGAATACAATTCCACGCCGATCCTTCAAAAGCTGGGCGTGCTGTGCGTGGAGATGGAGGCCCACGCGCTGTACCTGAACGCCGCGGCGGCGGGGAAGAACGCGCTGGCGCTGCTGACCATCTCCGACAGCCTGGTCACCGGCGAGAGCCTGCCCGCCGAGGACAGGCAGAACACCTTCACCCGCATGATGGAGATCGCGCTGGAGATCGCGTAAGCGGGGAGGGGCACAAGAAAGCTCCTTCGCTTACGCTCAGGATGACACGTCGCTGTGTTATCATTCTGGGCGGAGCGAAGGAGCTTTTCGTTTATCGTTTTTATTCAGTCCTACCTGACAGCAAACATACGGGGAGGCATTGGAGGGGCAGAGCCCCTCTGATGTCCAATCGTTTCCGGCGGCGTGTACGGCGGAAACGGGGTGTTTTTGTGTCGGGAAGCCTGACGACCAGAACAAAAACACCTTCCTTGCAGATTTGCCGCCCGGAAATCGCTCGCGATTTCAGGCAAATCTGGAGGGGGTGGCCTCGGCGGGAGGTTCGAGCGCCTGGAAAACAGTCCAGTGGACTGTTTTCAGTGAGAACGGGCCGGTTAGGCCCCGTC
>CACYWI010000036.1 GCA_902778045.1 uncultured Eubacteriales bacterium | reverse complement strand
CCCGCGGCGGCCATCAGCGCGGCGTTCACCTGGTAGGGCAGCAGCGCGTCGATGCGCTCCTGCCACACGGCGTCCGGCTCGCCCATGGAGACCCACACGTCGGTGTAGATCACGTTCGCGCCCTTCACGGCCTCGGCGGGGTCCTCGATGAAGGACAGGCTCGCCCCGGTCCACTGGGCGATGGCGCGGCACTGGTCGATCAGCGCCGGGGCGGGGAAGTACTTGCGCGGCGCGCAGGCCACGAAGTCCATGCCCATCTTGGCGCAGCCCACCATCAGCGAGTTGCCCATGTTGTACCGGGCGTCGCCCATGTACACCAGCTTGATGCCGCTGAGCTTGCCGAAGCGCTCGCGAATGGTCAGGAAGTCCGCCAGGATCTGGGTGGGGTGGAATTCGTTGGTCAGGCCGTTCCACACCGGCACGCCGGCGTGCTTCGCCAGCGTCTCCACGATCTCCTGGCCGAAGCCGCGGTATTCGATGCCGTCGTACATCCGGCCCAGCACCCGGGCGGTGTCGGCGATGGATTCTTTCTTTCCGATCTGCGAGCCCGTGGGGTCCAGGTACGTGACGCCCATGCCCAGGTCGTGGGCGGCCACCTCGAAGCTGCAGCGGGTGCGGGTGCTGGTCTTTTCAAAGATCAGCGCGATGTTTTTGCCGGCGAAATCGGCGTGGGGGATGCCGGCCTTTTTCTTGGCCTTCAGCTCGGCGGCCAGGTCCAGCAGCGCGGCGATCTCCTCCGGGGTGTAGTCCAGCAGCGTCAGAAAGCTCCTGCCCTTCAAATCCATAACGGTCCCTCCCGTGGCGTTCAGGTTTTGATGGCTTCGATTATAGCGCGTTTGGATCTGAATTGCAACACCGGAAATGTAAAAATATACGAATAATACCGCATATAAATGCATAAATATACATACGGAACCGGGCGGGACCCGGGGCCGTCCAAGCAAAGGGCGACGGGTTTGGATCGCGAATATTGACATTTCGGCGTCGATTTGTTGCGTTTGGAGCGCGACCCGTTGCCAATCGGGGGCAATCATGGTAATATGGTTGCGTACCGAAAGCGCGGCGGACGCCGCGAGGAAGCAAGACATAATACAGGGAGGGAATCCAGTATGACGAGTTTGATCGCAGTGCTGCTGAGCCTGGCCATGATGCTGACCGGCGCGGGCGGCGAGGGCATGCCGCAGCAGTCGGCCCGCACGCTGACGCTGCGCAACGTGGTGGTTACCTACAACGGCGAGACCCAGCGTCTTGCGCCCGAGGCCCACATCGGCGCGATGACCGACGGCGAAACCGCCGTGTTCGACTTCGGCGTGGACGTGGACGGCCAGGCGCTGCTGCCGATCCAGGTCGGCGTGGGCGAGAAGGGCCTGACCGCGCTGTTCGAGGAGAGCGGCATCGCCGTGAACCTGACCAAGGAGGCGCTGGACGCCGCCATGGCCCAGAGCGACGAGGCTATGGGCGCCATGATCGGCAACGTGGACAACCCGGAGCTGATGAGCTTCCTGACCGAGGAATACCTGCCCGCCTATGTCGGCGTGCTGAAGCTGGCCTCGGACAAGGAGTTCCAGGCCTCCATGCAGGAGAAGAGCCAGGAGATCCTGGACAGCGTGATCGACCGCGGCGAGGGCACCCCCGACGTGGCGGTGATCGACGACGTCAGCTATGACGTGCTGGCCTATCACTACACCATCGACGCCGAGCACCTCGGCGCGCTGGCGGACGCGGTGTTCGCCTCCATTCCGGAGCTGACCGCCTATTCCGACGCGATGTTCAAGCTGTACGCCATGATGCCGGAGGAGACCGGCCTGAACGACATCCACAGCTATACCGAGGCGATGACGAAGTTCGGCATCGACATGACCATGGATGTGAACGAGCAGCGCAGCGAGGACGGCCAGGTCCAGGTGATGGACGGCACGCTGACCATGGACATGAGCAACCTGAACGCCATGCTCGCCAGCCAGATGGTCGGCGAACAGGCCGTGGAGGAGCCCCTGCCCGTCGATGACGCCGAGGACGTCAATGACGCCGAGGTCGCCGAGGGCGCCGAGGACGCCGTGGAGCCCGAGTCCACGCCCGAGCCCATCGTGCTAGAGCCCATGGTGATGAATATGCACAGCGTCACCGTCGGCGATACCGCGAGCGCCAATCTCAGCTTTGACTACGAGATCCAGGGCAGCGCCATGGAATACAACATGGATGTGGCCCAGGATCCCACCACCACCAGCATGGAGCTCACCGGCACGGTCAGCGTGAACGGCGAGAAGACCGGCCGCCTGAGCGTGTCCAGCGTGCGCGCTGAAAACGGCGAGGACGGCATCAGCTATGGCTTCAACACCGGCATCGTGTCGAAGGACGCCATCCAGCTGGAGGTCAACGTCTTTGGCGACGTGGCCGCCGACGGCGCCTCCTACAACACCATCAGCCTGGAGGGCCGCCTCCCGGAAGCCAGCTTCGCGCTGTCCTTTGACGCGGAGATCAGCGGCGACGACATCGAGGACAAGGTGAGCGCCGTCGAGCCCGACGTGGTGATCGACGACCTGTCCGACGAGGCCATGGAAAACCTGTTCCAGGACCAGAACGTCTCCGCGGTGATGGCGAAGATCGGCGCTTCCCTGACCGTGGACGCCGGCAAGCTGTTCCAGGACCAGAGCATGCTGAACGCCAGCGCGCTGATGAACGGCGAACACCTGCCCATCGTGGTGGAGGACGAGCCCGCGGCGGACTATGACTATACCTACGAGATCGACGGAGACGACGGCTTCGTGATCGACGGCATGGAAGAGGCCGAGGACGACTATGAGATGGCCGAGGACGACGGCGAGCTGGGCTTTGAGGTGCCCGAGCTGACCTTCCTGCCCCAGGGCTGGAGCGTGGCCAACGTGGAGGCCGACACCGCCTACGATTGGGTGGGCATCTCCGTGGCCGACGAGAACGGCCAGGAGTGCATGTACGCCACCTTCTTCCAGGACATGGACGGCGAGCTGACCAACTATACCGTGAACGAAAAGGGCACGGTGCAGCAGGGCCGCACGATGAGCGTCAGCGACTACGGCGAGGGCGGCCTGGCCGTCACCCTGCGGGAGAACGGCCTGTACGGCAGCCTCTCCTTCGCCTCCGGCGCCATCGATGTGGACACCCTCGGCAGGATCGTCGCGGGCATACAGTTCTGATCGATCAAAAAGCGGCGCCCCCGACCCGATGTATCGGGCCGGGGGCGCTTTTGAATTGTCTGTGGGGGGCGGCACGGCGAAGTCGCAACGTGTGAGGCCGGCTTCATCCGGGCGTTCGCGCTTTGTTCAATCGGACCGATCCTTCGGGATCCGCGCCGCCGTTATCCGTTTTCCGTTCTCAATTCTGCCGTCCCATTCCGATCAGCGCCTCGTACCTCTCCACCACGTCGTCCACCAGTGTCGTCCAGGGGATGGGGATGGTGCGCTTCGCGTTCTCACCGGTGCGGCGCAGGGCCTGGGGGTCCTTCAGCGCGCCGTCGATCACCCGGGCCAGGTCGGCGGCGTCGTCCGCGCACAGGTAGCCGTTCTCGCCCTCCCGGATGCATTCCGCGGCGCTGCTGTCCCGCACGGCAACGGAGGGCGTGCCCATCGCGGCGGCCTCCCGCACCACCAGGCCGGAGGTGTCGTACAGCGAGGGGAACAGGAACAGGTTGGCCCGCTTGTACAGCGCGTTCAGCGTGTCGTGGTCGCCGATGTGGCCGGTGAGGGTGACGCTGGCGGCAATGCCCAGCTTTTCCGCCAGCTGGCGCACGCTCTTTTCGTGGGGGCCCTGGCCCGCCAGCACCAGGCGGAAGGGCTTGTCCAGCCTGGCGCAGGCCTCCAGTATGCAGCGCAGGTTCTTCTTCCAGTTCACCTGGCCCACGAACAGCAGCACCGGAACGTCGCTGCGCAGGCCGAAGCGCTCGCACACGTCGTTCAGCACATCCTCGTTCAGCGGATGGATGTCGGTGCCGTTGGGCATGATGCGGATGTCGCCCGTATAGCCGTAGCCCCGCAGCGTGTCCGCCGAGGAGGCGCTCACGGCCCAGACCTCGTCGCACTTTTCGTAGAAGTTCACCACATACTTCACGCCCACGCCGGCCAGCAGCTCCATGCCGGTGACCTGCAGGAAGTCGTCGTAATACTTGGAGTGGAAGGAGCCCACCAGCGGCAGGCCCCGCTTCTGGGCGAAGGTCAGGCCCACCTGGCCCGCCGTGAAGGGGCTGTGCACGTGCACGATGTCGGCCTGGATCACCTTCAGCCGGTTGTGGCAGTGGGTGTCCAGCGCCGGTATGCCCACGCGATAGCTCTTCATACGGGGCATCGGCACGCCGATGTAGTCCACCAGCTCAAAGGGATAGCCGCCGCGATAGCCGGTGTCCGTCTGCGGGGCCACCACATAGCACTCCTGGCCCTTGTTCGCCAGGTTCAGCGCGTACTGGTAAACCACGTTGCCCACGCCGTCCATGATGGGCAGGAAGGAATCGGTGAATTGAACGATGCGCATGTGGAAGCCTCCGACAATCAATTGTCAGTATTATACCACCTTTGGCCCCTGCGGCGCAACCGGAAATGGTCGATTTTGGGCGTTTCGGTGAATAAAACAGGGCTTGCTAAAAGTTATTCGTATTTTTACACATCCATTGACGAATGTGACTGAAAGGCCGGAAGTTGTATGCTATAATGATGCTGCATACGAGCATTCAGCGGCCGCGGCGGGCCCGCCGCGGCGATACGATAGGACCGATTTTCGGGAGCATTCCAAGTGACCAGCGAGCGTTATCCTCAAAACAGATCCGGCGCCCCGCGGCGCAGGCCCGCGCCCCGACCCGCGGCGGCGAGGCCCGCGGCGCAGGGCCGCGGCCACAGGCCGGCCCCGGCGGTGGCGCGGCGAAGCGCGAAAGGCCCTGCGCGCCCGCCCAGAAGGCGCGCGCGCGGCTGGCGCGGCATCCCGGCGAAGCTGCGGCTGGCGCTGTGCGCGCTGGCGGTGGCGGCGGTGGCCTTTGGCATCGTGCGCCTGGTGAACGCCGCGAAGGAAGCCTCCATCGAGCGCTTTGTGGACAATGTGTACGTCAACGGCGTGTGCCTGACCGGCTTCACCTATGAAGAGGGCAGCCAGGTGCTGGAGCAGGTGCGCTCCCAGCGCTTGAACACCACCTACAAGCTGACCTTTGGCGCCAGCAGCTACGATTTTACCCCCTCGGCCTTCGGCGCGCAGCTGGAATACGATTCCGAGCTGGAGCGCGCCTGGAACCTGGGCCACGTGGGCGACAGCGCCACCCGCCGGCAGATCGTGAAGAACCTGAAGGAGGTCCCCGCCGAATTCAACAGCACCCTGACCTACGACGAGGCGGCGCTGGATGAATTCATCGCGCGGCTGGCCGACGACCTGAGGATCGAACCGGTGGACGCCGAGGTGGCCGTCACCGAGGAAAAGCCGGTGATCATCACCGCCTCGCAGAACGGCCAGGCCCTGAACGTGGAGAAGACCAAGGAAAACCTGGTGTCCCTGATCGAAACGGGCCAGGGCAGCACCGCCCTTCCGGTGGAGGTGCTGCAGCCCACCGTGACCAGCGACAACATGGAGATGAAGGTGGTGGCCAAGTTCTCCACCGACGTCACCTTCCGCGGCGCCTCCAGCCGCTCCAACGTGCGCCAGGCGCTCAGCTACTTCAACGGCTATGTGGTCTATCCCGGCGACACCTGCGATTTCAACGAGGTGGTCGGCCCCCGCACGCTGGGGCGCGGCTTCAAGGAGGCCCCGGAATACGCCGGCAACGAGAAGGTCAAGGGCGTGGGCGGCGGCGTGTGCCAGGCCTCGACCACGCTGTACGACGCGGCGATCATGGCCAACATGACCATACTGGAGCGCCACAACCACAACATGACCGTCAGCTATGTGGAACCCAGCCAGGACGCCGCCGTGGAATACGGCACCAACGGCAAGGACGGCAAGAACTTCGTGTTCCGCAACGACACCGAGCACGCCATCTACATCTACACCAACGTGGACAAGGAATGGGCCACCGTCACCATCTACGGCACCCGGCCGGAGTACCACTACGAGCTGACCTCCGTGATCGTGGAGGAGCACAAGTCCGACCGCAAGCGCTATGAATACGATTACGACGGCAAGGAAGTCTACTACATCACCGACCCGCCCAAGCTGAAGACCGAGGGCCACGGCAGCTGCCGCAGCGAGGGCTGGATCGTGGCCTACGACTGGGACACCAAGCAGGAGGTCAGCCGCGAGCAGATCAGCTACGACGCCTATGTGGCCGGCATGAACGTGTACTGGCGCGGCGTGCACGACGCCAAGGGCAACGTGGTGGACCCGAACGCGCCCAGCGACGACGACTGACATCATTCCAGGACCTACATCGGGGGATTGCGCATGAAAAAGTGTTTCCTGAGTCAGCGGGGCCCGAAGGCCATCGGGCCCTACTCCACGGCGGTCATGCAAGGCAGTGTATGCTACCTGTCGGGCATGATCCCCGTCGACCCCGCTACCGGCGCGCTGGCCGCGCCGGACGTGCAGGGCCAGGCCCGACAGGTGTTTGAGAACATCAAGACCGTTTTGGGGGAATTGAACCTTTCCATGGCGGACATATTGAAGACAACCGTTTTCCTGACCGACCTGAACAGCTTCGGCGCGGTGAACGGGATCTACGCGGAATACTTCGGTCCGGATTATCCGGCCCGCAGCTGCGTGCAGGTCTCGGCGCTGCCGATGGGCGCTCAGATCGAGGTGGAGGCCACAGTGGCCCTGGAATGACGGTTGTTTTTCATCATGTGATGGGATTCGGCGACAAAAACGGCGGATAAAGGAGAGTATGGGTTATGTTTGAGACGGCGAACATCTCTATCTTCGCGGGCAGCGGCGGCAGGACCTTCGCGGAGCGCATTTGCAAGTACATGGGCAGGCCCCTTGGCTCCTCCGAGGTCATCAAGTTCTCCGAGGGCAACACCTTCGTGCGCATCAACGAGACCGTGCGCGACCGCGACGTGTTCCTGGTGCAGCCCATCGGCATGAATTCCAACGACGAATTTGTGGAGATCCTGTTCTGGATGGACGCCTTCAAGCGCTCCAGCGCCCTGACCTGCACGCTGATCATGCCCTACTTCGGCTACGGCAAGGGCGACAAGAAGGACGAGCCCCGCGTGTCCATCCGCGCTCGCGTCTGTGCCGAGTGCATGGAGCTGGCCGGCGCGGACCGCTTCGTGACCATGGACCTGCACGCCCCCCAGCTTCAGGGCTTCTTCAAGCGCCCGATGGACCACCTGTACGCCATGCCCATGCTCACCGAGGTGATCAAGCGGGCGGACACCGAAAACATGGTGATCGTGTCCCCGGACGCGGGCTTTGCCAAGCAGGCCCGGAAGTTCGCCGACGCGCTGAACCTGCCCATCGCCATCGGCGACAAGGCCCGCACCGACCACACCGAGAACGCCCACGTGCTGGAGATCATCGGCGATGTGAACGGCAAGAACTGCCTGATCGTGGATGATTTCACCATCTCCGGCGGCACGCTGGTGAACCTGGCCGAGGCGCTGAAATCCCGCGGCGCAAAGGATATCGTGGCCATGCTCAGCCACAACATCATCTCCCGCCAGGGCGTGGAGCGCATCAACGCCAGCCCCATCCGCAAGGTCTATTCCACCGATACCGTGGAAAACCCGAACATCGTGAACGAGCCAAAGTTCGCCACCGTTTCCGTGGCCCCGATGTTCGCGGAGACCATCATGCGCTACTACAACTACCAGTCCATCAACACGATGTACAGCCAGCTGCCCGAAAAGGTGGTGGCCGCGGGCTTCGACCTCGCGGGATTGACGCGGTAAGGTCGAAATTGTACCATTGTTGTCAAAATTCCCCGCCCGGTTGGTGGTATAATGGATGGGCGCGCGCTGCGCGCCCATCCATTTCATATACTGAGGTAATAGCATGAACAGAAAAGAAATCGCAGAGATCCGCCGCCGCTTCAACCCCGATAAAAACGCCATCAGCTGTATCCGCGGCTGCTATGTAAACGAAAAGCGCGAGGTGGTCTCCGCCTTCAACCGGTCCCTGATGTCCTTTCCACAGGAGGAGCAGGAGAAGTACCTGGCCCTGTTCAAGCGCACGCTGGCGGGCGTGCCGGGCCGGAACCTGATCGACATCGAGTTCCGCCCCGACCAGGTGATGGAGGACGACGCCCACGGCCTGCTGATGGGCCTGCGCAACACGGCCCTCACCGTGGACCAGGGCGTGGAAAAGCTGTGCAGCAAGATCATCGACAGCCTGGACCTCGAGGGCAACTATCTGATCCTGATGCTGCACGACGCCTATGACGTGCCCTTCCGCCACGCCGACGAGAACAAGGTGGACGTGGTGTCCGAGGAGGTGTTCAGCTACATCCTGGTGTGCGTGTGCCCGGTGAAGCTGACCAAGCCCGCCCTCAGCTACTTCAGCGAGGACAACGCATTCCACAGCCGCGACCTGGACTGGGTGGTGGCCGCGCCGGAGCTGGGCTTCATGTTCCCGACCTTCGACGACCGGGCCACGAACATCTACAGCGCCCTGTACTTCACCCGGGACGCCGCCAACGCCCACGATGATTTCATCGACGCCGTGTTCCATTGCGACGCGCCCATGCCCGCTGACGCGCAGCGGGAGACCTTCGAGAGCGTGCTGGAGGAATCGCTGGACGACGCCCTGAGCCTGGAGGTGGTGCAGACCGTGCACGAGCGCCTGCGGGACATGATCGAGGAGCGCAGCCAGGACAAGACCGCCGAGCCGCCCGCCGTCTCCGCCCGGGAGGTCGCCGGCATGCTGGAGGCCTGCGGCGTGGACGACGAGAAGCTGACCGCCTTCGAGCAGAAGTACGACGAGGCCTTCGGCGAGGGCATCGCCCTGAACGCCGTGAACCTGGCTCCGCCGAAGAAGTTCGAGGTGCGCACGCCGGACGTGGTGGTCCAGGTGAACCCCGAGCGCAGCGACCTGCTGGAGACCCGGGTGATCGACGGCACCCGCTACATACTGATCCGCGCCGACGAGGGCGTGGAGGTCAACGGCGTGAACATCAGCATCCCCGGCGCCGTTGAGGCGCCCGCGGGGGACGACGCGCCGTTCTGACAAATACCCGTTGTGCGGTCATAAAAAGCGTGTTATAATGGGAAACGGAAAGCATTTCCGTTTCCCATTTTGATTGAGGAGCGATTGCCATGATCTTTACCAAGCAACAGAACGCCCTGGAGCTTCGCCGGGGCACGGAGCGGGTGCGCATCGAGGCGTGGGGCGTGGACGGCCTGCGGGTGCGGGCCACCCGGCGCTCGGATTTCACCGGAAGGGACTGGGCCCTGGCCGAGCCGGTGCCTGCACTGACCCCGGAGATCGCGATCGAGGAGATCGACGCCACCGAGCCCTGGTACCTGGACCGACCCGATAAGCGCCACACCGCCACCGTGGCGAGGATCCGCAACGGCAATATCGCCGCCGAGGTGGACCCGGAGGGCTGGATCACCTTCAAAAACGCCCGGGGCGGGGTGCTGACCCGGGAATACTGGCGCCAGCGCAACCGCCTGGCGGGCTACTGCTCGCCGCTGCGGCTGGACGGGCGGGAGCTGAAGCCCATCCAGGGCACCGACGACTACGCCCTCACCGCCCGGTTCGAGGCCTATGACGACGAGCGCGTGTACGGCATGGGCCAGTACCAGTACGGCCGCCTGGACAAGAAGGGCGCGGTGCTGGAGCTGGCGCACCGAAACTCCCAGGCCTCGGTGCCGTTTTTCGTGTCCAGCCGGGGCTACGGTATGCTGTGGAACAACCCCGCCGTGGGCCGCTGCTGCTTCGGCACCAACCTGACGGAGTGGACCGCCGAATCCTGCAAGGAGCTGGACTACTGGATCACCGCCGGCGATACCCCCGCCCGGCTGCTGGAGAACTATACCGCCGTCACCGGGCGCGCCCCGATGATGCCGGAGTACGGCATGGGCTACTGGCAGTGCAAGCTGCGCTACCGCACCCAGGACGAGGTGCTTTCCGTGGCCCGGGAGCACAAGAAGCGGGGCTATCCGCTGGACGTGATCGTGGTGGACTTCTTCCACTGGACGCTGGAGGGCGACTATAAGTTCGACCCGCGCTGCTTCCCCGATCCCTCCGCCATGGTGAAGGAATTGAAGGACATGGGCGTGGAGACCTGTGTATCCGTGTGGCCCACCGTCGACAGCCGGTCCGAGAACTATCCCGCCATGGCCGAGCGCGGCCTGCTGGTGCGCAACGACCGGGGCCAGGGGCACCAGAATTCCTGGATCGGCAACACCGCCTACTTCGACGCCACCAACCCGGAGGCCCGGCGCTTTGTGTGGGAGACCTGCAAGCGCAACTACTACGACGCCCACGGCGTGCGGGTGTTCTGGCTGGACGAGGCCGAGCCGGAGTATCCCAATTATGAATTCGACCTGTACCGCCACTGGGACGGCCCGGCGCTGCAGGTGGCCAACGAGTATCCCGCCTGCTACGCCCGTGGCTTCTACGAGGGCCTGAAGGCGGCGGGGGAGACGGACGTGATCAGCCTGGTGCGCTGCGCCTGGGCCGGCAGCCAGCGCTACGGCGCGCTGACCTGGTCCGGCGACATCTCCTCCACCTGGCAGGCCTTCCGCGAGCAGCTGCAGGCCGGCCTGTCCATGGGCATGGCGGGCATCCCCTGGTGGACCAGCGACATCGGCGGTTTCCTGGGCGGCATGCCCGGTGACCCGGACTTCCGGGAGCTGCTGGTGCGCTGGTTCCAGTGGGCCTGCTTCTGCCCGGTGTTCCGCATGCACGGCGAGCGCCAGCCCTGGTATGACCATGACGACGAACATCCCGAGTACGTCAACAACGTGATGCAGATCACC
>CACYWI010000035.1 GCA_902778045.1 uncultured Eubacteriales bacterium | reverse complement strand
GGAAGCCGCCGAGAAGGCCGAGAAGGAAAAGGCGGAAAAGGAAGCCGCCGAGAAGGCCGAGAAGGAAAAGGCGGAAAAGGAAGCCGCGGAGAAGGCCGAAAAGGAAAAGGCCGAGAAGGAAGCCGCCGCGAAGGAAGCGGAGGAAGCCGCCGCGAAGGAGGCGGAGGCCGCTGAAAAGGCGAAGGAAGCAGAACAGGCAGAGAAGACGGAAACGCCTGTAGAGACGGAAGCGCCAGTGGAGACCGAAGCGCCTGTGGAGACGAAAGCGCCTGTGGAGACCGAAGCGCCTGTAGAGACGGAAGCGCCTGTGGAGACCGAAGCGCCTGTGGAGACGGAGACGGAAGCGCCTGTAGAGACGGAAGCGCCTGCTGAGACCGAAGCGCCTGTAGAGACGGAAGCGCCTGCGGAAACGGAAGCGCCCGTTGAGACGGAAAAGCCGGAAGAGACCAAAGCGCCAGAGGACTCAGAAGCCACGGAAACGCCGGAGGCCACGGAAGCACCCGAAGCGGTGAAGGCCCCTGAGGAGACCGAGGCCCCCGAGGCGACGGAGGCTCCCGAGCAGACCGAAGCGCCTGAGGAGACCGAAGCCCCCGAGGCGACGGCGGTTCCCGAGCTTCCGGAGGATGCGGAGGCCTGGTTCGAGCGCGACGGCGTAAAGCTGGGCGGCAAGCTGGAGGACACCCTGATGATGCTGGCCGGCGGCGAAAAGCTGTACCTGCGCATCGAAAAGCCCGTGCTGGTGAAGGATGTGCCGCTGAAGCAGCTGGCCGACATCAAGCTGCTGCCGGACGAGAAGGTGTTCCAGGGCGAATACGAAGCCCTTGTTTCCCGGGACGATCCCGAAGGCGAGGAGCCACCGGAGATCATCGACCTGGAGGATCTCAAGGATTGCAAGGACGACGAGACCGACGACCTGTACTTCTGGGTCGCCGCCGTGGTGAAGGCCACGGAGGCGCCCACGGAAGCGCCGACACCGGAACCTACGCCGGAGCCTGTGCTGAAGGTCGAGACGAAGGGCTTCAAGCAGGCCGAGTGGACCAGGGAACCGCCGGTGTTCGAGCTGTCCGGCATCCCCGAGGACGAGGATTGGATCTATGCCGCGATCATCTATGACGAGCGCATCATCCCCCTGTCCGGAGATACCTATGTGCCTGAGCAGGAGGGCGTGTACACGCTGCGCTTCGCGATGCTTGACGGCATCGGCGACATCATCAGCGCATCGGAGCAATACACGCTGTGGCTGGACATGACGCCGCCGGAGTCGGTGGATATCCAGCCGGACGAGACGGTCAACTACACCCTGTACATCACCGCCGAGGATTCCAGCAGCGGCCTCGCGAAGGTTTCGCTGAATGGCGGCGAGAAGTGGCACAAGATCAGGGACAACGAAACCTATATCTATACCGGCAAAAAGGAAAAGACCTTTGCGATCGGCGATATACAGCTGATGGACAAGGCGGGCAATGTCTTCTATTCCTCCGAGGAGTACACCGTGCAGAAGGCGGAGGACCCAAATGGCGGCGGCTGGGGCGGCGGTGGCGGCGGCGGCAGCGGCAGCGGCACGCCCGCCAAGACCCACGCCAGCGGCGACGGCGAGGAGCAGGCGGAGTACGACGCCCTGAAGCTGGAGCTGCCGGAGGAGCCGATGAAGCAGCTGACTGTGGACGGCGAGCCCCTGGCGCTGACGCTGAACCTGGAATCCGCCCAGGAGCCCGGCGCGCCGGTGGGCGAGGACCAGGCCTTCACCGCCACGCTGTGCCACTGGGATATTCCCGTGGCCCCGGCGGCGGAGGGAGAGCCCGCCCATCCCGAACGGATCGTGGACCCGGACGAGCTGAACACGCTGCTGCTCACCGCCGAGCTGGATCCCAACCTGGGCGACCGTTACACCTATGAATGGCGCTTCAACGGCGAGGTCTACCGCCTGCTGTCCAACAGCGGCATCAAATACGTGGCGTTGAAGGTGGGCGACGATGTGGCCGCCTTCCCCACGGAGGGCTTCACCGGCGGCACCAAGTACACGGAGCTCAAGATGCTGGGCGTGTCCACCCGGAAGTTCGACTACACCCTGGCCATGAAGGTGAACCTGGATCCCACCTACATGTCGCTCATGTCGGACAGCGACTTCTCCCAGGAGTGCGACCTGTCCATCCGCGCCGAGGTGGAGAACATGGCCTACGAGCTGAGCAGCTCACCCAACAGCATTATGTATTTCTACGACGTCTACCTGGGGCCGGAGGCCATGCTGAAGCAGCCCTTCGGCGCATACCAGGCGCAGTGATCAAAATCCAACGGGGAGGCTGGTTTCAATGAGAAAAGACAAGCTTCGAATCTGTGCGCTTACCGTGCTGATGGCGCTGCTGATGGGCGTGCCCGCGCTGGCGCAGGTCACCTTCCAGGGCACCGTGGTCTCCAGCAAGACCCTGTCGGTCAGCGCGCCCTTCGGCGGCCTGGTCGATGAGATCGACCTGCGCAAGGGCGACCCCATACACGTGGGCGACGTGGTGGCCACGCTGAAGACCACCCTGGTATACGCCGAGATGGACGGCACCGTCAGCGGCGTGTTCGCCAAGGAGGGCGACCAGACCGAGGGCATCACCGAGCGCTACGGCGGCGTGATGTACATCGAGCCGGTGCACAAGTACACCGTTTCCGCCACCACGGAAAAGGCCTACAACAGCAGCGATACCAAATATGTACATATCGGCGAGAAGGTATACCTCTCCTGCACCAAGGACGGCAGCCATGTGGGCACCGCCGTGGTCACCAACATCTCCGAGGTGGATGAATCCGGCAATACTCCCTACAAGCTGGAGGTCACCGGCGGTGAATTCTACATGGGCGAAACCGTGGGCATCTACCGCGATAGCGCCTATTCCAACGAAAGCCGCATCGGCCGTGGCACGATCCTCCAGAACACCGCCGTGGCTGTGAAGGGCAGCGGCAGCGTGCTGAAGATGCATGTGCAGGTAGGCGACACCGTGGAGCGCGGCGAGGTGCTGTTTGAAACGGTGGAGGGCGTGCTGGACGGCCTGTACGCCACGGACAACGTGATCTATTCCCCGATGGACGGCATCGTCGCCAGCGTCGAGGCCGCCCAGGGCAGCAGCGTCGAAAAGAACGGCAAGCTGATCACCGTGTATCCCCGGGACGGCCTGCAGATCCAGATCCTGGTGTCCGAGCTGGACCTCACGGAGATCCAGGAGGGCGACAAGGTGCTGATCGAGTTCGAATGGGATATGGACAGCACCCACCAGACCGAGGGTACGGTCGCGAGCATCTCCCGCGTGGGCGAGGAGCGCAGCGAGAAGGGCGGCGACGCCCAGTACGCCGCGTTTGTGAACTTCACCCCCGATGATTCCGTGCGCCTGGACATGTCGGTGAACGTGTATACGCTGGATGCCGACGCGCAGCAGGAGCCGGACGCGGAAGAGGCTGAAGCCGCCGAGCCGGAGGCCTGAGGCGTCGAAACGATTATAGAACAGGAGAATTAAACGGATGAAGAAGATTTGCGTTCTGCTGGTTCTGGCGCTGGCGCTGGCCTGCGTGCCCGCCATGGCCGCCGAGGGCGACGCCCTGCTGGGCCGCAGCGAGGACAACAACCTGTATTTCAACTATGGCTTCGCGGTCGGCGACACGCTGTACGGCGTCGGCTACAATAGCCTGTATACCTATCGCCTGGGCGAGCCGGATGTGACCGAGTATATCTATAACATGCCCGATGACGACGGCACCTATGATTACGGCGTCATGCCCTTCGCCGACGGCGACAAGCTGTACGCCCTGGAGCTGATCACCCACTATGACGAGACCACCGAATTTGAGGGCGCGAAGATAGCCTCGATGACGCTGAACGACGATCATACCGCCACCTTCGAGGCGCTGTTCGACGTGGATTGGGAAGACATGGTGGAATACTACGACAACAATGCTTACGCGCAGCGCCCGGAGGGCGTCATCGGCGCGGCGGGCAAGGTGATCATGCGCAACTACAAGGTCGATGGCAGCGGCTATGTGGTATTCAGCATCGATCTGGGCAACGGCCGGCGCGAGGATATCGACGACCTGCAGTATGCCAACTGCATGACGCCCTATAAGGACGGCACGCTGCTGGCGGAGATCTACGATTATGACAGAAACAGCGAGACGATCAGCCTGGTGGCCTATGATCCCGCCGATGACAGCATCAATCCCATCGGGGAGGTCAAGGTCGGCTACAACGCGCCTTACGGCCTGGCCTACGATCCCGACACCGATACCATCTACTGCGTGCGCGGCGGCGAGATCTGCCCGATAGACGTCGAGGCCGGCGAGATTCTCGAGGGCGTCACGGACATGCCCGTGGAATACGCCAACTTCGCCTCGGCCTGCGTGCTCAAGGGCGGCTATTACGCCATCTTCTGTGACGGCATGGGCATCCGCAACCTGGATCCCGGCCAGAAGGCCGAAGCGCGGCTGAAGATCAACGACAACGGCTGGTGCGAGGCCGTGAACGACGCCTACTACCGCTTCTCCAATGCCCACGGCAATATCAGCGTGGTGCTGTCCAGGGAGTATTCCGAAACCGAAAACCTGATCGAAAGCATGATGAACCGGGACGACAGCGTGGATATCTACACCCTGTCCACCTCCACCAGCATCTATGATGCGCTGTACAACCGCGGCTACCTGATGGAGCTGGACGGCAGCGCGAAGCTGTCCGCCCTGGCCGAGGGCATGTACCCCGGCATCCGCGAGGCCCTGTCCTCAAACGGCCACCTGGTGGCGCTGCCCCTGTCCACCTACGCCTACACGCTCGGCATCAACGACAAGGCGCTGGCCGCCCTGGGCAAGAGCATGGACGACGTGCCGGACAACTGGCCGGAATTCCTGGACTTCCTGATCAGCCTGGAAAGCGTCATCGGCGAAGACGGCAAGGTCAAGCTGTTCTATCCCGGCTACACCGATGTCGACGCCCGGAACGACCTGTTCATCACCATCTTCGAAGACTACCAGCGCTATGTGAACATGACGGATCCCACCATGGGCTACAACACCGATATGCTGCGCTCCCTGATCGAAAAGCTGGAGCAGGTGAACTTCCAGGCTCTGGGCTGCATCAGCGAGGAGGATCGCGAGGATTACGAAGACACGGAATATGAATACACCGAGGACGGCATGCTGCTGCAGCTGGGCACCGGCTGCACCATCGGCAACTTCTACAGCGGCTTCACGCCCGTGCTGCTGGGCATGGCCCCCGGCCTGAGCAACCCCATCGCGCTGGAGACGACGGTGGCCATCGTGAACCCCTTTACCCAGCACCCCGACGTGGCCCTGGCCTTTATGGAGGAGTTGGCCGACAACATCCCCGCCGGCACCCGGTATTGCATCGACCCCACCCTCAGCGAGCCGGTGCGCGGTAAGTGGAACGATGAAGCCATCGAGGAGTTGAACCGCCAGCTGGATGAGCTGAAAAGGGACCTTGAGACCGCCGACGCCGCCGACAAGCAGATGATCGAGGATTCCATCCACGATACGGAGGAGAGCCTGAAGTATTACGACGAGTTCGGCTGGGATGTGGGCCCGAAGGACATTGAATGGTATCGCGCCCACGACGAGGACATCACCGTGGCGCGGGTCAACTGGCTGTACAGCGACGACACCGGCGAGGCCGGGCTGCTGATCGACCAGTATCGCGACGGCCTGATCAGCGCCGCCGACATGCTGGCCGGCATCGATAAAAAGGTGCAGATGATGCTGCTGGAGGGGAACTGACGCTTCGCGAGCGTGAAGCGTGGAGAGTGGAGCTTTGGCCGCCTGAGCGAAAACTCCGCTCTCGCCCGGTCGGCATTGAGAAGATCCATCACTTCGTTCGGGATGACGAGGAAAAGGCTCTCTGTCATCCTGAACGAAGCGAAGGATCTGTACGAAAGGTATTCTCAATCAGTCGCAAATAACGGAGAAGGTTAGACCGTGTTTACACATAAAAAATCCGTATGGCTGTTCCTGCTGCCCGGCGGGCTGGGGCTGTTGTTCTTCTACATCGTGCCCTTCTTCGGCGGGGTGTACTACAGCCTGACCGACGGCAGCTATCGCAACGCCTTCGTGGGCATGGACAACTACATCGCCATTTGGAAGAACCAGATGTTCGTGCTGGGCCTGAAGAATACGATGCAGCTGTCCCTGATCTGCGCGCCGCTGGTGTGGGTGCTGTCCTTCGCCATCGCCTCGCTGCTGAACCGGCTGAGGCCGCGGGGGGCTTTCTTTCGCAACAGCGTGCTGCTGCCCTACCTGATGCCCTCTTCGGCGATGCTGCTGATTTGGCTGGTGATATTCGATTACGGCGGCGTGATCAACCGGCTGATGGTGGCCCTGGGGCTCCAGCGGACCATCTGGCTGCAGGGGGCCAACCTGCGTGTGCCGGTGATACTGCTGTTCGTGTGGAAGAACCTGGGCTTCGCGGTGATCATATTCATGGCGGCGCTGCAGGCCATCCCGGAGCCGCTGTACGAATACGCCCGGCTGGAGGGCGCGGGCTTCTGGCGGCAGACCTTCGGCATCACGCTGCCGATGATCGTGCCCACGGCGTTCCTGGTCATCATACTGGAGTGGATCAACGCCTTCAAGATCTTCAAGGAGGTCTACTTCATCGGCGGCGCGTACCCGGAGGAATCGGTGTACACCCTGCAAAACTACATGAACAACATGTACGGCAAGCTGAACTACCAAAACGTGACCACCGCGGCCTACAGCTTTGCGTTGATCGTGTTCGCGCTGTTTGGCGCGCTGTTTTTGACCCAGAGACAGCTGCTCAGGCGACTGACGTGACGGAGGCTGACGATGCAAGAGTTGAAATACCGGCAGCCCGGCGGCAGGAAAATCCTGACCCGGGCGCTGCTGATGCTGCTGGCGCTGCTGATGCTGGTGCCCGTGGCGGTGACCTTTCTGTATTCCTTCTTTTCGCCGTCGGAGATCAAGGCCTTCATGCAGACCCGCGGCAGCTATGATGACAAGGCGTGGATGGCGATCAAGCTGTCCCCGCAGATCTTCTCCCTCAGCCAGTATTATGAGATACTGATCCGGGATACGTCGATACTGCGCATGTTCGTCAATTCCGTGTTCTACACGATGCTGATCCTGCTGGGCCAGGCGGCGGTGATCCCGATGATGGCCTATGGCCTCAGCCGCTTCCGCTTTCGCGGGCGGGACGCCATATTCTTCGGCATCATCATGCTGATGCTGCTGCCCTTTCAGGTCACGATGGTGCCCAACGTGCTTACGCTGCGCAGCATCGGCCTCTTGAACACGATCTGGGCGGTGGTCATGCCCATGTGGTTCGCGCCGTTCTACATCTTCCTGATCCGCCAGTTCATGCTGGGCCTGCCCAACGAGCTGCTGGAGGCGAGCCAGGTGGATGGCGCGGGCACCTTCCGCTGCTATGTGCACATCGTGCTGCCGGTGTGCCGGCCGATCATCGGCGCGGCGGTGGCGCTGTCCTTCGCGGACTGCTGGAACCTGGTGGAGCAGCCGATGACCTATCTCAGCCAGCGCACCGATCTGCAGCCGCTGTCGGTGATGTTCAACCAGCTGGCCAGCGACAGCAGCGGCATCGAGTTCGCCGGTGCGGCGATCTACATACTGCCCGCGCTGTTCATCTACCTGTATTTCCTGAAGGACATACTGGCCGGCGTGCAGCTGACGGAGCTGAAATAGGCCCGGACAAAATCATCCTGTCGACAAGAGGGGTTTGCGATGAATCTGAAGCGATTTGCCGTTCGCGGCATCATCATACTGGCGATCTGCGTGGCGCTGTGCATGTTCTTTTCCGGCACGGTGCGCACGATCACCACGCCCAAGGTGCGCCTGACCACCGCGCGGCGCGGCAAGCTGGAGGAGCGGATCGACCTTTCCTGCAAGGTGGCCTTCCCCAACATGGAGAAGATCAACCTGGACCTGCCGGAGGAAACCAGCCTGGTGATCACCCACGTGAATACCCGCGAGGGCTATACCGTGGAGGCCGGCGAGGTGGTGATCGAGGCCAAGGTTTCCGGCTATGAGCAGCAGTACAAGACCCTGCAGGAGGCCTATGACAGCGCCTCGGAGCAGCTGATGACGCTGGAAAACAAGAACCGGGGCATTCGCGTGAACCAGAGGGACCAGGCCTATGCCGACGCCTACTTCGCCCTGCGCGACGCCCGCCGCGCCGCCGTTTCCGCCAAGCTGGACGTGGACGCCCAGCTGTCCCGCGAGGGGCTGACCGCCGTGGACGAGGGCTATCCCGAGGGCGCCAGCGACGAGCTGAAGCAGATGATCGATACCGCCCGCACCGCGGCCCAGGCCCAGCAGACGGCCCAGCAGGCCATGGACAAGGCCGCCCGCTATACCGTGGACGACACCGTGTGGAGCTATATCACCGAGCAGCGCGAGCAGCAGGAAAAGCGGGATGAGGCCGAGGAGGGCCTGCACAAGCTGCTGGCGCTGAACGACAGGGCAAAGGCCATCGCCGCGCCCCATGACGGCTATATCGCCGAGCTGTCCCTGAAGGAGGGCGACACGTACGACGGCACCCAGCCGCTCTACTGCATCACCGCCGAGGACGCCCTGCCCACGCTGCGGGCGGACATCTCGGAGGTGACGCGCACCGTCACCGAGGGCATGACCGTCACCCTGAACCCCGACAGCTATGATGCCATCGACACCAAGGTGATCAACGTGGGCACCGATAACGAGGGCAAGAAGTACGCGGATATCGAGTTGAACCGCGATCTGATCCGCGCCCGGGGCAGCGTGTACGCCATGACCCAGGAGGAAACGCCCATGACCCTGATCTACCGGGCGCGCGAGGCCACCAGCCTGCTGCCCAACAGCGCGGTGCGCGGCGCCGGCGACGACCGGTATATCTATATCGCCGAGCAGAACACCGCCGCCTTCGGGGGCAACACGCTGAAGCTGCACAAGATGTCCGTGAAGGTGCTGGGCGAATACGGCGGTACCACCTCCGTGCAGGATGACATCACCTATTACTCCATCGCCTATGGCGAGGACCGCACCGTCAACGACGGCGACGCCGTGATGGAATACCTGAACTGATCGGGGGCGCGCATGATGAAAGTTCAAAGGCGCAGGCTGCCTTGGGTGCTGATGGCCCTTGGCGCGCTGATGGCCCTTGGCGCGCTGGTGATGCTGCTGTTGACGCCGAAGCTGCTGCAATACACCGCCATCGCGCCGGAACCCGGCGAGAAGGGCGAAAACCTGGTCGCGCTGATCGAACCGGCCCAGAAGCTCGGTCAGGACCTGAAGGACTCCCTGAGCTGGACCGCGCTGGACGGCGTGTGCAAGAGTGCCACCCTCTCCGCCGGTACCGCCTCACAGGAGGTCAACCTGATCGCCATGGACGAGGGCTGGCTGGAGGTCTATCCCAGGTTCCTGATCCGGGGCCGGCACATCGGCGAAAGCGAGCTCAGCCAGGGTGCGCGTGTCGTCGTGCTGGACGACGAGCTGGCCTTCCAGCTGTTCGGCACGGAGCTGCCCGAGGATGCCACCGTGACGCTGGGCTCGGCGAAGTATCGCGTGGTGGGCACCGTGCGCCACGCCGGCAGCCAGCTGGGCGGGCGCGGCGTGGGGGATGTGCTTGCCTATGACGCCTACATACCGCTGCGCGCCGCCATCGCGGACAACGTGGGCATCAGCACGCTGACGCTTTCCGCCGTGCCCCTGGGCGGGGCGGGGGCCTCCAGCTTGTTCCTGGAGAGTGCCGTCCAGTGGATGCCGGACGGCCAGCTGATCGACCTGTCCAAGGAGGCCATGCGCGGCATGATGCTGCCCCGCTTCCTGCTGCTGGTGGTGGGCCTGTATGTGATGGTGGGCCTGTTCAAGCGGATGACGCTGCTGGCGGAGCGCTGGTTCGGCGGCTACATGCAGGCGCTGAAGCAGAGCTACTTTACCGCGCTGATCCCGAAGCTGCTGGGCATCATCGGCCTCACGCTGCTGGGCTACGCCGCGCTGATCGGCTTGACGTATCTGCTGATGCTGTTTTCATCGCAGCCGCTGTATGTGTTTACCGAGTGGGTACCGGAGAACATCGTGGAATGGAGCAGCATCTCCCGCGTGTTCTGGAACCTGACCGCTGAAGCGGGCCGCCTGGTGCGCATCGGCAGCCGCGAGCTGCGGGTGGTGGAATTCTGGAGCGGCGTGGAGCGCTGGGGCCTGATACTGGCGCTGCTGGGCGCGGCGCTGCTGCCGAAGGCGCGCAGGAGCAAGGCGGCATAATGGGGGCTGGAGCAGGCGCGGACCGACGCGCCGGAGGGGCTGCCTGGCCGGCAGGACGGCAGCAAAGACAGCCTGGCGTTTGCTGATTCCGGCTTCCGGCTCAAGCGGACTCGTTTCGGCGGGCTGACCGCCGGAATGGTCCCCGGAAATGTTTATATCGAAAGGAGACCCCCAAAACATGAAGAAGTTTGCTGTCCTTGCTCTGATCCTGAGCCTCGCGCTCGTCCTTCCCGCCTTTGCCGAGGCTCCCGAGGTCGTCCGGATCGACTGGACCGATGAATCCGAGCAGGCGTTTGCGGACGCCGGCTTTTCCGGCACCTGGTACGCGCTGGAGGACATCGGCTGTCAGATCATCATTCCGGATGAGTACGCGCAGCGCGAGGTGACCGAAGCGGAGGCCGCGAACCATGCCGCGTTCATCTTTGAAAACCCGGAAAACGGCGGCGAGATCGCCGTACTGGATACCGTGCTCGATGGCGCGGACGACCTGGTGTCGCTGGGCGCGCTGCTGGCGGCGCAGGATCCCGAAGCCCCGGTGCAATACGCCGTCATCAACGGCCGGCCGGCGATCATCACCGGCGACGGGGAACGCGATACGGCCGACGCCATATTCGACCTGGGCGGGCGTCGCTTCATTCGGATCATGCTCTCCCCGTTCTCCCAGTCCAACCCGCTGCTGAGCGCGTGCATCGCCTCCATACAGTTTCAGGATGATTTTGACTGACACCGGCAGAGCAGACGAGCCGGCGCGCCCATGCTTCGGGCGCGCCGGTTTTCATGCGGCGTTCCGCAGGCTTGCTGGCGGCAAGTCAAGGGACTTCAACACCGCCATAGCGGAAAGGATGCCGTAGGATTGTCTTTATTCTATTTGAGTTTAGTATAAGTGATACAATAATCATGGCGCAAATGAGGCGGAAGGATGGAGACCAATCGGTCCAGGCCGCAGGCAAGGAGAAAGGGCATTCATGGCTAAACAGGAAGATCGCACGGCGCCATGCACAGGGAGCTGCGGCAGAGCCTGGTCGTCGGGCTCGGCGCGCTTGGGGTGGGCGTGGCCCTGGATATCCTGCGGTATTACAACCAACAGAGCTACGGCTCCTCCGGCTATACCCGGATCAGCGTGCTGGTGTTCACGCTGATGATGGGGGTGTACCTGTTCCGCGTACAGACCCGCGCCCTCAGGCAGAAGCAGCAGGAGAATTCGGAATTCATCAGCGAGATCACCACGGCCTTCGCCAAGGTCATCGACATGAAGGACAGCTACACCAACGGCCATTCCGCCCGCGTGGCGAAGTATACCGCCATGCTGGCCCGGGAGCTGGGCTGCGACGATGAAACGGTGGAGAAGTACTGCCGCATCGCCCAGCTGCACGATGTGGGCAAGATCGGCATCCCCAAGGCGGTGCTGAACAAGCCCGGCAAGCTGACCGACGAGGAGTATGACATCATCAAGTCCCACACCACCAAGGGCTACGATGTACTGAAGGACATCAGCATCATGCCGGAGCTGGCCACGGGGGCCGAGTTCCACCACGAGCGCCCGGACGGCCTGGGCTATCCCAACGGCCTGAAGGGCGGGGAGATCCCCGGGTGGCCCATATCATCGCGGTGGCGGATTGCTTTGACGCCATGTACTCCAACCGCCCCTATCGCAAGCGCATGAACTTCGAAAGGGCCGTCTCCATCATCAGGGAGGTCTCCGGCACCCAGCTGACCAGCGACGTGGTGGACGCCTTCCTGCGGCTGGTGGACCGGGGCGAGTTCCGCGACCCGGAGGACGACGGCGGGGGGATCGCCCCAGTCCATCGACAATATACGCAAGTAATGGCACGAGGTGACAGAAATGGATATTCAATACCTGCTTTGGCTGCAAGGCTTCCGCGACAGCATCCATGAGGCCTGGACCCCGTTCATGGAATGGGTGTCCATGTTCTCCGTGACCTACCTGATCCTGATACCGGTGTTCCTGTACTGGTTCTGGGACAAGAGGAAGGGCCTGTACACGCTTGTCTCTTACTATTTCTGCATGTTCTTCACCCCGGTGCTGAAGCTCACGGTGTGCTGCTACCGGCCCTGGATCCGCGATGCCCGCATACTGCCCGCCGGCGACGCCATCACCACGGCCACGGGCTATTCCTTCCCCAGCGGCCACACCAGCACCGGCGGCCCCCTGGCCGGGGGCCTGGCGGTGACCGCCTGGCGGGAAAAGGACGGGCGCGTCCGCTGGCTGGCCCCGATCCTGGTGCTGTGGGTGCTGCTGACCGGCTTTTCCAGGAACTACCTGGGTGTGCACACCCCGCAGGATGTGTTCGTGGGCATCTCGCTGTCCGTGCTGGGCCTGATCCTGGCGGTAAAGCTGTTCCGGTATGTGCAGGCCCATCCCGAGAAGGAGGACGCGCTGCTGCTGGGCGGCTTCCTGATCTGCTGGGCGGCCATCGCCTACATCACCTTCAAGCCCTATCCCATGGATATGAACGCCGAGGGCAAGCTGATCGTGGATCCCCAGAAGATGATGAACGACGGCTACGGCGACATCGGCAAGGTGATCGGCTTCATCGTCGCCCGCTACGTCGAAAAGCACTGGATCCGCTTCAAGCCCCTTGCGATGGGCGTGAAGAGCGCCGCGATCTGCGTGATCGGCCTGGTGCTGATGGTGCTGCTGAAGAAGTACCTCAGCCCGGTGTTCACCGGCTGGATGGGCTCTCACTGGGGCAAGCTGGCGTTCTCCGTGGTCTACACATTCTATTACATCGCCCTGGTCCCGCTCGTATTGAAGCTGGCGGGTGGGCGCGAGGCGCGCTGAATGTGACCACATATGGATAAATGTGTGCATATTGCGCTTTCGCCGGCGTTTGCTTGGCACAGGCCGGCTGAATTGTGCTATAATAGACCGGGCCGTACCGACGCAAAGCCGGTCGCGGCCTCGGTCGACTGAATTACATTCTGCGAGGAGGAATGGGTAGTATGAACAGATGGCTCAAATTGGCGTTCGCGCTGCTGCTGGCGCTGGCGCTGGCCGTGCCGGCGTTCACGGCGCTGGCCGCGTCGGCGGACGACGCCAAGGATTACAAGGGCACCAATCCCCTGTATGTCAATAAGCAGGAGCTCAAGGCTTATAAAAAGCCCGACAAGGATTCAAAGGTGCTCAAGAAGCTGAGCGGCGCTGACGCGGTGATGGTCGAGAAGATCACCAAGGATAAGAAATGGTACGGCATACTGATCGAGGACACCAAGAATGGCGGCCAGAAGATCGCCTGGGTGCAGGCCAAGTACCTGGTGGATTACTATCCCCAGAGCCTGTGTCCCCATTCCTTCGGCAAATGGACCGTCGAGAGGGAGGCCACCTGTACCGAGGAGGGCTACCGCTACCGCTACTGCGAGCTGTGCGGCATGCTCGACGAGGGCGTCCTTGAAAAGACCGGCCATGACTGGGGCAAGTGGAAGGTGACCAAGGAGGCCACCTGCGCCAAGAAGGGCGAGCGCACCCGCACCTGCTCGGTCTG
>CACYWI010000034.1 GCA_902778045.1 uncultured Eubacteriales bacterium | reverse complement strand
ACGGTGGCGGTCTTCACGGTGCGCAGCGTGGTGGCGATGGCCTTGAAGTTGGGATAGGCCTTCGCCGCCTGCTCGATCATGCGGTAGTAGCCCTCCAGGTTCAGTTCCTTCAGGTTGGCGTCGTTGCCCTCGACCTCCAGGCCCAGGCAGGCGGTGAAGTCCTCCTCGTTGCCGATCATCACATCCACATACTTCGCGACCTCCTTGTTCACCTCGCGGGCCTTGTCCAGGCCGCCGATGGCGCTCCACATGGAGGGGCGATAGTTCAGGTCGTAGGAGATCACGGTGCCATACTTCTTGGCCGCCTTGCAGGCCTCGATCACGGTCTCGCAGCTCTGCTCGGACAGCGCCGCGTAGATGCCGCCGGTGTGCAGCCAGCGCACGCCCAGTTCGCCGAACACATGCTCAAAGTCGAAATCCTCGGGGCGCGCCTGGCTGATGGCAGTGTTCGCCCGGTCGGAGCAGCCGATGGCCCCGCGGATGCCGAAGCCGCGCTCGGTGAAGTTCAGGCCGTTGCGGCACACGCGGCCGATGCCGTCCGTCTTCTTCCAGTAGATCAGGCGCGTATCCACGCCTCCCTGCTCGATCAGATCCTTCAGCAGGCGGCCCACCTCATTGTCCGCGAAGGCGGTCAGCACGCCGGTGTTCATGCCGAAGCACTTGTGCAGGCCGCGCACCACGTTGTACTCGCCACCGCCCTCCCAGGCCTTGAACTCGCGCGCCGTGCGGATGCGACCCTCGCCGGGATCCAGGCGCAGCATGATCTCGCCCAGGGATACCGCGTCATAGCGGCAGGAATCCGCGCTCTTCAGGTTCAGGTTCAGCATTTTCTATTCTCCTCCCTGTCAGTCCAGGACTTTTTTCAGCGTCGCGCGCACCGCGCCGGGGCCCGCGATCAGTTCCTTGAAATAGCCGGTCACCTTGCCGTCCAGCCCCGCCTCCACAAGGCTCATGCCGAACAGGTTCGGGTTGTCCAGTATGGGCTTCAGCTTCTCCCCCACCGATTCCGGCTTGCCCAGTTCGATGCCCTCCAGCTGGGCCTGCAGCACGGGCAGCATCGGGTCGGGACTCACGGGGATGGCGTTGCCCGCGTCGTCCACGCCCAGCAGATACCGCAGCCAGCCCGCCAGCGCCAATGGTATGGCCTCCAGCTGCTTCGGATCGCGGTCCGGATCGGCGGCATAGCTCTTGATGGTCTCGCCGAAGCGGATGGGCACCTTCTGGCTGGTATCGCAGGCGATACGCTGGGGCGTATCCGGCATGAAGGGGTTCGGGAAGCGCTTTTCGACCACCTCGTCGATAAACGCCTTCGGGCTCAGGATGCCCGGGTCGGTGACCACCGGCAGGCCCTCCACATAGCCGATGCGCCGGATCAGGGCGGTGAGCTCCGCGTCCTGCATCTCGTCGCAGATCTTCTGGTAGCCCAGCAGGCAGCCATACACCGCCAGCGCCGTGTGCAGCGGGTTCAGGCAGGTGGTGACCTTCATGCGCTCGGTGCGGTTCACGGTGTCCCGGTCGGTCATGTACACGCCCGCCTTCTCCAGCGGCGGCCTGCCGTTGGGGAAGCGGTCCTCGATCACCAGGTACTGGGGCGCTTCGGCGTTCACGAAGGGGGCGATGTAGGTGTGCTTCTCGGTGATGATGGGGGCCATGTCCTCGATGCCCAGCGCAGTCAGCTGCTGCTCTACCGCCTCTGCGGGGCGGGGGGTGATCTTGTCGATCATGCTCCAGGGGAAGGAGACCTTGGCCTCGTCCTCCAGCCAGGCGATGTAGTCCGCGCCGACATAGCCCTTCTGCTGCCAGGCCCGGGCCATCTCGGTGACGCCCGCCCGCAGCTTTTCGCCGTTGTGGGAGCAGTTGTCCATGCTCACCACGGCGATGGGCGTGCCGTCGGCATTGAACCGCTCCAACAGCAGCGCCGCCACCACGCCCATGGCGTGCTTCGGGGCGGCGGGGCCGTTCTCGATATCGGCGGCGGCCACCGGGGTCAGCGCGCCGTTCATGTCCCGCAGAGCATAGCCCTTCTCGGTGATGGTGAAGGACAGCATCTGCAGGCTGGGCTTGCGGAAGATCTCCCGCAGCGCCGCCAGCCCCTCCGGCTGCGCCGCCACCACGCCCTTCGCGATGGAGGCCACCACGGATTTGTCGATGCCGCCGTCCGCCAGCAGGCTGACCGCCAGGGTCATGGAATCGTGGGGCACGTAGATCTTCTCGATCACTTCGCTGTCGAAGGTCTCCACGGCCACGATGCCCGCCTTGGCCTCGCCCGCGTCCAGCAGGCGCTGCTGCAGACCCGCCACGAAGATGCGGAAGATGTTGCCCGCGCCGAAGTGCACCCACACCGGCCTTTCCTCCGTCTCGGCGCACATGGCCTTCCAGTCGTGCTCCGGCAGCTTTACGCCGGCCTTTTCCCAGGCTTCGCGGTCCTGAAGGCCGTTGTAGTTCAGTATCATAGCAATCTCTCCTTGTTCATGGAGTAGGAAATGCTCAATAGGGAGTAGGCAGTAGGGAGTAGGAATAGTGATACAAGTCGACGAATTCTCGACACAAGAAGGAATAATCAAGCAGCCATACGATGCGGTATACCGGCGGCAGCCACATTTCCTACTCCCTATTGTCTACTCCCTACTCCCTCAATTCCTAATTCTTCTCAATCGCTTCCCACAGTCCGTTCAGGTACGTCGCGCCCAGCGCCCGGTCGTACAGGCCGTAGCCGGGACGGCCTTTCTCGTCCCAGATCATGCGTCCGTGGTCGGGGCGCACATAGGTATCCGGGCAGGTGTCGTGGATGGCCTTCATGATGGCGTACAGGTCCAGATCGCCGGTGCAGGACAGGTGGGCCGCCTCGCGGAAGTGATGATGGCCCAGGAACTTCACGTTGCGCACGTGCATCGCGCCGATGCGGTCCATCTCGCCGAAGTGGCGGATGCATGCCACCACGTCGTTGTCCGGGTTGCTGCCCAGGCTGCCGGTGCACAGGCACACGGTGTTGGCGGGGCTGTCGTGCAGCGCGACGATCTTGTCGAAGTCCGCCTGGCTGTGGGCGATGCGGGGCAGGCCGAAGATGGGCCAGGCCGGATCATCCGGGTGGCAGGCCATGCGCACGCCCACCTCCTCGCACACGGGGATCACCGCGTCCAGGAAGTACTTGTAGTGCCTGCGCAGGTCATCGCCGGTCATACCCTCGTACTGCTTGAGGGTCGTCTCCAGCAGCGCCAGGCGCTCCGGCTCCCAGCCGGGCAGCGTGAAGCCCTGGCTGCTCTCGGCGGTGCGCTTCACGATCTCCAGCGGGCCCATCTCGCCCAGGTCCTTTTCGTCGAAGTACAGGCTGTTGCTGCCGTCCTCCGGGATCACCCGGGCCAGGTCGGTGCGCAGCCAGTCGAACACGGGCATGAAGTTGTAGATGATCACCTTCACGCCGTTGCGGGCCAGCATTTTGATCGTGGAAATGTAGTTTTCGATGTACTCCTCCCGGCTGGGAAGGCCCATCTTGATGTCCTCGTGCACGTTCACGCTCTCGATAACCTCGAGCTCAAGGCCCGCGTCGTGCACCTCGCTGACCAGCGCCTTGAACTCGTCCTCCGGCCAGTCCACGCCGGCGGGCTTGTCCAGCAGGCCCATCAGGCCGGTCATGCCGGGGATCTGCTTGATGTACTTCAGCGGGATCGGGTCGGACTGGCTGCCGTACCAGCGGAATGTCATTTTCATAGCTTCACACCTCGCTCATCACACGGCGTAGCCGAACAGGCTGGGCAGCCACAGGGAGATCTGCGGGATGAAGGTCAGCAGCAGCAGCGTGATCAGCATGCACAGGTAGAAGGGCAGCGTCGCCTTGACAACCTTCTCCATGGGCAGCTTCGCCACGGCGGAGCCGATGAACAGCACCGCGCCGACGGGCGGGGTCAGCAGGCCGATGCCGCAGTTCAGGACCACCATGATGCCAAACTGGATCGGGCTCAGGCCGATGCTCGTGGCCACGGGCAGCAGGATCGGCGTGGCAATCAGTATGATGGGCGCCATATCCATGATCATGCCCAGCACCAGCAGGATCAGGTTCAGCAGCAGCGCGATCACGACGGGGCTGCTGGAGATGCTGGTGATCAGGGTCGCCGCCTTGGCGGGCACGTGCAGCTTGGTCAGGCAATAGCCGAACGCCGCGGACATCGCGATCAGGATCAGCACGATGGACAGTGTCTCGATGCAGTTCTCCAGGCTCTTCCACACGCCCTTCCAGTTCAGGCCCTTGTAGATGAACACGGACACGAACAACGAATAGACGACCGCGATAGCTGCGGACTCGGTGGCGGTGAACACGCCGCCGACCACGCCCACGACCACGATCAGTATCGCGGCCAGCGCCCAGATGGAGGTGCCCAGCTGCTTTATAAAGTTCTTGATGGAGAAGCGGTCGCCCTTGGGATAGTTGCGCTTTACGGAGATGATGTAGCTGCCCACCATCAGGCTGATGGCCAGCAGCGCGCCGGGCAGGTAGCCCGCCATGAACAGCGCGCCTACAGAGATGCCGCCGGCGGTGGTGGCGTAGATGACCATGTTGTGGCTGGGCGGCACCAGCAGGCCCTCGCAGGAGGAGGTGATGGTGACCGCGGTGGAGAAATCGGCGTCATAGCCCTGGTCCACCATCATGGGGATCAGGATCGAGCCCAGGGACGCGGTGTCGGCGGAAGCCGAGCCGGAGATGCCGCCGAAGAAGTAGGAGGCCACGATGTTCACCATGGCCAGGCCGCCGCGCATCCAGCCCACAAGGGAATTGGCCAGCGCGATCAGCTTGTCCGATATGCCGCCGGAGCCCATCAACACGCCCATTGTAATGAAGAAGGGCACTGCCATCAGGCTGAAGGACCACACGCCCTTGACCATCTGCGTCGGAAGGGAGGTCAGTTGCTCGCCCATGCTGACCAGGCACAGCACGGTGGAAATACCCACAGAATAGGCGATCGGGAAGCGCAGAAACACCATCAGCAGGAAGGAACCAAGCAATATGATCGTAGACAGGGTTTCAGGATTCACGCCTTGGTCACCTCCTTGGTGGCGTCGTCACTCTTGAAGAAATCCTCGATGCGCAGGAAGACCTGCTCCAGTTCAAACACAATCATGCCCAGGCCGGCAATCGGCACGGGCAGGTACTGCCACATTTTGCTCAGGTTGGGCAGCGAGGCGTAGTGGCCGCGCAGGCTCAGTGGCGAGTTGACGGATTTGATACCGTACACCAGCAGCACCACGCCCAGCGCCATTACGGCCAGGTCGGCCATCAGGTCCAGCACCTGTATGACACGCTTGGGCAGCTTGTTGTCAAACGAGGTCATGCGGATGTGGGCACGCTTGCGGATGGCCAGCGTGGCGGAAAGCACCGCCATGTACACCATGAAAGTCAATACGATTTCCTCCGACCAGTGCGGGTCGGTGATGAAGGGCACATAGCGACCCAGAACCGCCCAGGCGGTGATAACGATGTCCCCGATCAGCAGCAGCTTGCATATGAACATCAGGATTTTGTAGGTCCAGTCATACAGCGGCTTGATCTTTTCGAGGGCCTTGAAAACAGAAGGCATTTTCTCTTCCTCCTCGATCATTCAACAGTAAAAGAGGGGGCGCAGGGGTTAAGCCCTGCGCCCCCTCGGGTCCGGCGTACGCTGTGCAGTGATTACTGCATGGCGACGATCTGCTGATACAGGTCGGCCTGGGAAGCGGTGTTGTCGTCGATGACCTGCTGGCAGGCGGCGACCCAGGGAGCCTTGTCCTCGACCTCGACCACGGTCACGCCAGCCTCGGCCAGCTTCTCGTAGGTCTCGCCCTCGATCTTGGCGACCATGTCCTTGCAAACGGTGGAGGCATAGTCGGCGGCCTCCTGGATGGCGGCCTGCTGCTCGTCGTTCAGCTTCGCCAGCGCGGCGTCGGTGATGACGATCTGGATGGCGCCCAGGGTGTGGCCGTCCTTGATGACATAGGGAGCGACCTCCTGGAAGGCGTTGGACAGGTAGTTGGCGATGGGCTGCTCAGCGCCGTCCACGACGCCGGTCTGCAGCGCGCTGTACAGCTCGGTGAAGGGAACGGTGGTGGCGGAAGCGCCCAGGCCGGAGACCATGCCGGTCATCACGGGGTCGCTGGAAACGCGCAGCTTCATGCCCTTGATATCGTCCAGGCCGTTGACCTGCTTGGTGAAGAAGAAGTGACGGAAGCCTTCCTCGCCGTAGCACAGGCCCTTCATGCCCAGGCCCAGTTCTTCCGGCTCGTTCAGGAATTCCTTGGCCAGATCGCTGGCGGCGAAATTCCAGAAGTGATCCTCGCTCACGAAGGTGTAGGGGATGGACAGCAGCATCGCCTTGTCGCAGCCGTACTGGGTGAAGGCAAAGGCGGAGAAGCGGCCGATGTCGGTGATGTTGCCACCGGACAGCAGGTCGTCCAGGATCTGGTCCTCAGAGCCCAGCACGCCGTTGGCCTGGATGTCGATGACCACGGAGCCGTTGGTCAGCTCTTCGGTCTTCTCCTTGAAGGCCTTGGCCATTTCGCCAACGATGGTGCCGTCCAGGGGATTGACCTCGGAATAGGTCAGGGTAATGGGCTCCTCGGCCAGGGCGGAGACGCAGGCCAGCGCCAGGACCAGCACGAGAACGATGCTAAACAGCTTCTTCATTGAGGGATTCCTCCTTTAAAATATTCCAGCGGTTTTCGCCGCAATGGATTCGGTGGTGAGCAGCGGGCACTTCATTGAGCCCGTGTAAACTCTGTTGCTAATATTAAACCACATTTCTTGTGGAAAGTCCATGGTTTATATCACAAAGTACATTGCAAAAAACATCAAATTTGATTATAATGAGAAGCAGGTGAAGGGAGGTGGCACAGATGAATTTGTCCTACATATCGCCGTTTGACATCCGGCAGGTCATGCAGCAGGATGATTTTGAGATCTTCCACCGGCTGGACACGGCCCCCGGCTTCATCACGCCCCACTCCCACGATTTTTATGAGATCTACTTTCCCCGCACCGAGGGCGTCAGCTATGTGATCGAGGGCCGGCGCTACCGGCTGGGGCCGGGCATGCTGGTGATGATCGCCCCGGGCGAGGTGCACTATTCCGACGTGTCGGAGCCGGGCCTGATGGTGGAACGGTTCGTGCTGTGGCTGACGCCCGGCTTCGTGGAATCGCTGACGGGCCTGCTGCCCCGGATCCGCAACCTGGTGTCCCAGGACACGCGGGGCCGCAACCTGATCACCCCGGACCCGGAGACCTATGAGCTGATGATCGGGCTGCTGTTCTCGCTGCTGCACGAGAAGCAGCTGAACGATCTGGACAGCGCCTCGCTGAACCGACTGGTGATGGCCCAGCTGCTGATCCACATCAGCCGCGCCTTCTCCGCCGCCGCCAGCGGCCTGCCCAAGCGCAACGGGCAGCGCTACAAGGAGATCATGGGCGTGTACGACTACATCTCCGCCCACCTGAAGGACACACTGAGCGTGACGGAGCTGGCTGAGCTGTTCTTCATGGACAAGAACACCCTGACCCGCCAGTTCAAGCGCATCACCGGCATGACCCCCGCGGAGTGCATCCGGCGCAAGCGGCTGGACGCCGCCTACACCATGATCAGCCACGGCGCGGGCGTCACGGAAAGCTGCCACGAGTGCGGCTTTTCCGACTACAGCGCGTTTTACCGCGCCTTCCGCCAGACCTACGGCGTCAGCCCCAGCGCCTGCGCCGCCCGGGCGCAGAGCGGCGTGAAGCTGGAACCGTCGGCGGGCAACTGACAATCAATATCGGAGGGATCCCATGAGAACGGAATACACCATCCCCGTAAGGCTGGACGCCAAGACCTTCCGGCGCTTCGGCAACTTCGACATGCTGCGGCTGCGCAAGAAGTGGGTGCGGCCCGTGCTGTTCGCGGTGATCCTGGTCGCCTTCGCGTTCCTGGCGCTGCTGACCCGCAAGGAGCAATCCGGTATGATCGCCGCCGTGCTGCTGGTGGTGGGCCTGGGCCTGCCGCTGGTGTACTTCGGCAGCTTCCTGTCCCAGATGAACATGCAGGTGGACAAGTACCATCTGGACCCGCCCCGCCGGGTATACACCGTGAAGCTGAACTTCGACGGCGTGCACGTGACTAACAACCAGCAGAGCGAGAGCCAGGTGGACGTGTCCTGGAAGGACGTGCAGGCGGCGTTCCGCGACCGGAAATGCATCTATCTCTACATCACGCCCGTCCGAGCCTTCCTGCTGCCGGACGGCCAGGCCGACTGCGAGCCGGAGGAGCTGTGGGCCTACATTGAAAAGCACATCGGCTCGAAGGCCAGGCGGCTGTAGAAGAACCAGCGATTCGCTCAGAATGACATCACTGTGCCTGCTATCCCGGGCGGAGCGAAGCGGAATCGGAGTATCCTTTCATCACCATCCGAAGGGGCCAAGGGTATGTTCTCATTCATCAGGGACCTGGACAGGGCCCGGCGCACGCTTCTGTACGCCTGCTTTTACGCGTTCTTCTGCAACGGCATGGTGGCGCTGACCATGGGCTCGATGCTGCCGGACATGAAGGCGGCCTACGGCCTCAGCGACACCGCGGGCGGGCTGATGCTGTCGGCCCACTCCATGGGCAACCTGACCGCGGGCTTCCTGAGCGGCGTGGTGGGCGTATACATTGGCCGCAAGCGCACGGTGATCGGCCTGTCCGCGCTGGCCTTTGTGGGCATGCTGCTGATCGCGCTGAACGGCGCGCCGGGGCTGCTGTTCTTTGCCTTCGTGCTCACCGGCGTGGGCCGGGGCAGCGTCACCAACTTCGACAACGCCACTGTCAACGCCCTCACCGGCGGCAGCGCCGCGGCATCGAACCTGCTGCACGCGGTGTTCGCCGTCGGCGCCATACTCGCGCCGATGGCCTTCCTGCTGCTGCGCAACGCCATCGGCTGGAGGGCGGGCGTGATCCTGGTGGCGCTGTGCGGCACGGCTTCTGTGCTGAACCTGACCCGCGTCACCGTGCCGGGCGACAGGCCCGCGCCTGCCGGCGGCAAGCGCTCCGGCGGCTTCGGCTTCATGCGCGACCCGGGCTTTATCGTGCTGGCGGGCATGATGCTGTTCTACCTGTGTTCGGAATACGCGATCAACGGCTGGCTGGTCAGCTATATCCAGCACAAGGACGTGCTGCGCTCGGGCTTCGGCGCGACCGGCGAAGCGCTGGACAAGGCCCTCGCCACCTACAGCCAGGCCATGGCCACGCTGCTGTGGACCGTGATCCTGGTGGGACGGCTGACCTGCGCGTGGCTCTCCCGGCGCGTGTCCCCGAAGAAGCTGATGCTGATCGCCTCCGTCTGCGAGGCCGCCTGCTTCGCGGCGGTGCTGTTCTCAACCACCGTGCCCGCCGCCACGCTGGGCGTGGCGGGGCTCGGCTTCTTCATGGCGGGCATTTGCCCGATGATCTATTCCGACGCCGCGCCCTACACCAACGCCTGGCCCATGGCCACAGGCATTTTGCTTTCCTGCGGCTCCGCCGGGGCCATCGCCATGCCCGCGCTGGTAGGCGCGCTGGCGGACAGGCACGGCTTCAACGGGGGCATGCTGGCCATACTGGCCGCCATCGTGCTGCTGGTGCTGTGCGCCGCGGTCAACCTGGCCCTGGCCCGTCGAAAAGTCTGTTATTCCAATTGATATACAGGAGGTTGTTTCATGAAAGCCAATGTCGTATTCCACAGTGACGCGCCGCTGAAGGATCTGGGCGGCGGCGTGTCCCGCCGGGTGCTGGCCCATACCGACCAGCTGATGATCGTCGAGGTGAACTTCGAGACCGGCGGCGAGGGCACGGTGCACACCCACCCCCACTTCCAGAACACCTATGTGCGCTCCGGCAAATTCCGCTTCACCGTAGACGGCGAGCCGGTGGAGGTCGGCCCCGGGGACACCCTGGCCTTCCCCTCCAACATCCCCCACGGCACGCTGTGCCTGGAGGCGGGCACCCTGCTGGACATCTTCACCCCCATGCGGGAGGATTTTCTGTAAAGGAGTATGATAATATGAAGCTTGTCACCTTTGTCCGCAAGGGCTCCGGGATCGAAGAGGTCGGCGTGTGGAAGGAGGGCGGCGCGGTGCTGCCCGCCAAAGAGGCCGGCTTCGCCTGGGCCGACATGAACGATCTGATCACAAGCGCCACCCCGGAGGAGCTGGCCGCCCTGGCGCTGGCCGAAGGGAACGCGCTGCCCGCGGATCAGGTCACGCTGCTCTCCCCCATCCCCCGGCCCATGCAGGACGTGCTGTGCCTGGGGCTGAACTACACCGAGCACGCCGCCGAGGCCTCGCTGTATTCAAAGGAGGCCTTTACCTCCGAGCGGTCCACGCCCATATTCTTCTCGAAGCGGGTCTCTTACTCCCAGGGCACCGGCGCGCCCATCCCCGCCCACGCGGACCTGACCCAGCGCCTGGACTATGAGACGGAGCTGGCCGTGATCCTGGGCAGGGACGTGCTGAACGCGACCCCGGAGGAGGTCGAGGACTGCATATTCGGCTATACCGTGCTGAACGATGTGTCCGCCCGGGACCTGCAGACCACCCACAAGCAGTGGTACTTCGGCAAGAGCCTGGACGGCTTCACCCCCATGGGGCCCTGCATCACCACCGCGGACGAGATCGCCTATCCCCCGAAGCTGAAGATCTCCACCACGCTGAACGGTGAGCTGCGCCAGAACAGCACCACGGACATGCTGATCCACAGCATCAGCGACATCATCTGCCTGCTGTCGAAGGGCATGATGCTGAAGGCCGGCACCATTATCGCCACCGGCACCCCCAAGGGCGTGATCATGGGCATGGAAAACCCGAGGTTCATGGTCAGGGGCGACGTGGTGGCCAGCACCATCGAGGGCATCGGCACGCTGACCAACGCCGTGGAATAAGCCGATAAGCGACAAAAGGGGCTGTCCCTCCAATCCGGGGACAACTCAATTAGGATCTGGGCAATCATACGAGCAGACTTTTCGTTATGGCAAGGCGAAGTTCCGCAGGCTTGCTGGCGGCAAGTCAAGGGACTTCAACACCTCCATAGCGGAAAGGATGCTGTAGGATTGTCTTTATTCTATTTGAGTTTAGTATTACTTCAATTCTGCGCGCTAACGGCCTCACAGCCTGTTCTTCAGGATATCGGTGGCCAGCTCCAGCATGTGGATCGCGGCCTCCCGGACGGCGGTGATCTCGTCGTACACCAGGTCCTCGGACAGCACGCCCGCGCTGACCCCCTCCGGGAGCGGCGCTTCGCGGTCGGCATACCATGCCGCGCTGCCGTAATAGCTGAACAGCGCCGTCATGTCGTCCTTCAGCGCGTCCATATCGTCCAGCCGCGCGCCGAGCGCCTCCGTCGCCCGATGGCAGGCGTTCAGCGCGGCTTCCATTTTCCCGATCCTCTCCAGGGTTTGCATGGCAGGCCTCCGTTTCCGTTCCCGCGCAGGGCGTCACAGCCGCTTGCGGATCGTCAGCACGTTGCTGTCGTCCTCGCGCCGGTAGGCCATGTCGTCCATGCTCCTTTTCACCATGAAGATCCCCAGGCCGCCAGGCTGCCGCTCCTCGGCGGACAGCGTGATATCCGGATCCGGCTTGGCCAGCGGATCATAGGGCACGCCCTGGTCCACGAAGGTGACCGCCACGACCCGCCCTTCCTCCTCCACGTCCACGCGCAGCGCGGCGGGGCCCGTTCCGGGGGCGTAGGCATAGCTGGCGATGTTCACGAACAGCTCCTCCACCGCCACATCCAGCTGCATCTGGGCTTTCAGGGGGCAATCCAGCTGCTCCAACACGCCGTCCACAAAGGCCAGCACTTCATCCAGCCGGTCCACGCGGGCCTCGTCCAGCTTCAGTTCAGCCATTGCCATTCCCTCCCTTGAACTCCAGGCCGAGCATAGTGATGTCGTCGAACTGCTCGGCGTCGCCCACGAAGGCCTGGATATGGCCGCGCACCACGGGCAGGGCGTCCCGTAGGGGCGCTTCCCTGGCGGTGTTCAGCGAGGCGAGCATGCGGTCCATGCCGTACTGCTCCACCTGCTCGTTGATGGCCTCCGGGATGCCGTCCGTGTACACGAACAGCCGGTCGCCCGGGTTCAGCTGAAGCTCATATTCCCTGTAGCGCATGTCCTCCATGGCCGCCAGGGCCGGGCCATGCCGGTCCCTCACCGCCTCGAAGCTGCCGCCCGCGCGCATCAGCGCCGGGTATTCGTGGCCCGCGTTGGCGCACTGCATACGCCCCGTGGAAAGGTCGATGATGCCCAGCCACACGGTGACGAACATCTCCGCGTCGTTGCCCTCGCACAGCGTGTTGTTGGCCCTGTACAGTATCTCCGCGGGCGCCTGCCCGGATTCGGCCAGGCCCCGTATCGCCGTCTTGGAGCGCATCATGAAAAGCGCCGCAGGAATGCCCTTGCCGGATACATCCGCGATCACCAGCGCCAGCCGGTCCGGCCCCACGAAGAAGAAATCGTAGAAATCGCCGCCGACCTCCTTGGCGGGGTCCATCATGGCGTACAGCTCGAAGTCCTGGCGCGGAAAGGTGAAGTTCCTCGGCAGGGCGGAATCCTGGATCCTGCGGGCGAGCTCCAGCTCCTGCTCGATGCGCTTTTCCGCCGCATCGATATAGCCCTTCAGCACGCTGACAGTGTGGTTGATGTCGTCGGACAGTGAGGCAAATTCCGAGGACTTGCGCACGTCCACCACCTCGTTGAGGTTGCCGTTGGTGATGCGGTCCAGCGAGCGGTTGACGAGCAGCAGGTTGTTGACGACGATGGCCTGCACCAGCATCGAGATCAGCACGTAAATCACGGCGAACAGTATGATCGCCGCGAAGGCCGATTCATAGGTCTGGATGTCCCGGTCGGCGTAGACCTCCGTCATGGGCAGCTGCGCCAGCAGCGTCAGCCCGCCCTCCAGCCGCTGTGTGCGGCACAGCGAATCCACACCGAACAGCCGCGCCCGGAAGCGGTCCTCCTCGGGCCGGGCCTTGATAAGGGCGAGATCGTCCGCGGAGACGGACGCGCCTTTGTGGGCCCCCGCTATGATAATGCCGCTGTCGCGCAGTATGTCGAACGTGCCCTCGCTGCCCACGTGGAAGAAGGACAGCGTTTCATTGAGGCCGGACAGGTTCAGCGCCGCCGCGACGGCGTTCTTGTCCACGACCGTCTGGATCATGCCGCCTTCGCAGCGCGCGCCGGCGACCACCCAGGATTCGGAGGGGGTCGCCGTCATCGCCTCCGCGGCGCCGCTCAGCACGTCTGCCAGCAGCCCGGCGTAAACGGGCGCTTCGCCCGCGGACGCGACGGCCCCGCCGTCAGCGTTCACGACAGTCACCGCCCGCAGGCCGTAGATGCCGCGCAGGCGCTCCAGGAACGCGCCATCTGCCGTTTCGATGCCGCCGGAGTGATCGACCTCCTCCGCGATGGCCCGCGCGTCCATCAGCGCCGTCTCCTCGGCCAGGGCGTTGGTGTTTTCCTCGGTCTGGCGCAGCCTGTCATAGGTTTCCCGGATGTCCCCGGAGACCGCAACCAGCGTGTTTTCGGCGTTCTGTACGGCGCTCTGGGTCTGCACGCCGTAGGTGAACAGCAGGTTCAGCACCAGGACCAGGGAAGTCGTCGCGAACAGCCAGGTCTGGAACCGCTGGGATACTGGCACGTCCTCCTCCCGCACCCTGCGGAAGGGGTTCCTCCACTCGCCCGCCAGGATCTGCAGCAAGGTGGAGGAAGCCGCCATGCCCAGCCCGGTGAACGCGATCATCGCCGGAGAGCAGGTCCTGACCACGTAGAAGGCCATGCTCATGTCGTTCCTGTGCGTGATGAACACCACGTACATGTGGAAGACCTCCACCACGGCGCCCATGAAGAAGGCGTAGACCGCGGAGGGCTTTTTGCGCTTGAAGATGTAGATGTGCATGGCCGCGGCCAGGAAGCCCGCCAGGCAGGTGGACACGCTGCAAGCGATCCGGGTGTAGCTGCCCACGCCCCACCAGGTGCCCGCAATATAGCGCTCTGCGCCGCCGATCAGGCCGGCGATGATGCCGGAAACCGGATCGAAGAACAGCCCCGCCGACAGCGGACCCATGTCGCGCACGTTCAGCATCATATGGCTGTAATCCACGCCGAAGTGGGTGGAAAGCACCGAGCACAGGCCGTAGAACAGGCCGATGACCAGCTTTCGCCGCGCGGTCATCCCCCGCCCCTGGGTCCACTTCCAGATCACTGCCGTCAACAGCACGTACAGCGCCATGGCGCCCGTCATCTTCAAAAGCATCGTAATCATCGCGAATTATACAACCGACCGCGCGTCAGCGCTTGTCCTTATCGATGAATTCCAGCGTGATCGTCGCCAGCGCCGCGAACGCGAATATGAACATCAGCAGCTGCAGCCAGTAATCCAGCACGTTGCCCGGATTGTATTCATAGTCCGGGGTATAGCTGGCCGCCGCGGCCCTTTCCTCCAGGAAGGTTTTCACCTTGTCCTCGCCCACGATGTCCAGCAGCTTGCCCAGCGAGGTCTTTACGGTGATCTCCTGGTCGCGGTTAGCCTGCACGTCGCCATTGTTGGCCAGCAGGTCGATGATCTGCCCCAGGGTAAAGGTGGCGTCGATCTGGGTGTCGGCATACTGCGCCATGACGCCCGAGGCGTCGACGGCGTCCAGCAGGTCGCCCACGGTGGTCAGGTGGGTCAGCTGCTTGGCCAGCAGCGGCTTGGCGGTGTCGGCCTCGCTGATGTCCTTCAGCAGCTTTCCGAAGGTGACGCCCGGCAGGCCGAAGTCGTAATCCCGCAGGTCCCGGAGCTCATCGGCCTCCAGCACCAGCTTCACCACGTCGCCCACGGTCATATCCTGCAGGACCTGCTCCTCCCTGAGCGCCGCGAAGGTCTTGGAGCCCTCCACCTTCTGCTGCAGCTCGCCCAGTGTGAACACCTGGCCCAACTGGCGGGCGCGCTGCTCCGCCACGGCCTCGTTATCGCCGTCGGTCAGCAGGTCCAGCACCTGGCCCACCGTGACCGTGCCACCGATCTCGCTGTCGCGCATCTTGGAAACCATGGTGGCGATGGTCGCGTAGGGGCGGTTGTTGGTATCCGCCTGGGTGGCGATCACCTTCAGGCCCGGGTTGGAGATGGTGAAATGGGTCAGCGGCTGCCTGGATGTCCTCCACCTGCCACGCGGGCTGGTAGCTCTTGTGGAAGCCCCATATCAGTGTGGGGATCCAACGGGTATAGCCGAGCAGGCACAGCCACATCCAGCGCCGCTTGACGCCGTAGACCTCGATCAGGCCGCTGTACACGCGGATGGTGTAAATGAAGCGCACCAGCGCCAGAGTCAGAGTAATGATCATCAGCGTGATCTCCAGGCCGCTGGTGCCGTCTTTCCTGAACAGTTCCAGGATCAAATTGATGACCACCGAGCCCGCGCCGGTCAGGCTGAAGACCCGGCCCTCCGGCTCGCGCCCGGCGCAGCGCGCCAGCTGCTAGAGTGTGTTTCCAAAATACCTGAAGCGCATTTTCAGCGTCTTTGACTGCATTTCTGCGTTGATTCCCCTTGATTTACCGCCATGCTGTTCCCTCAAACAGCAGGATACAGATCAGGTTTACCGCTTTGCTCACGTCCTCAACCCTTCACAGCTTTCATTCTTCAAATCCGACAGAGTAGCATTCGACAATTCGACATGGGGGCCGGTTTTTCCTTCTTCATTTAACCTTTATTTTGCAATACAGGCAAAGAAAACCATCGGCGGTTCATCGCCGATGGCAATCCCGGGTCACGCCCGGTCCTCGTCCGCCAGCATCCAGTCCAGCAGGTCGGGCAGGTTCGCGTTCCAATACGCAAAGTCGTGCCGCCCCGGGCCCTCCCGGTAGCGCACCGGCACGCCCGCCGCGAGCAGCCTGTCCCGGAACGAGCGGTTCGCGTCGATCAGGTCGTCGTCGATGCCGCAGATCATATAGATCCCGGGGTAGCTGCCCTCGCCGGCATCGACCCGCGCCTTCAGCGCCTCCAGGCACACGGCGGGGTTGCGGTCCGTCTGCCTGGCCGCGGCGTAATCCCCCATCACCATGTCCTCATGGCAAACCATGTGCCTTCGGGGATCGCCGGGCTCAAATTCAAACATGTGGATGGCGGCGGAGAAGGAGATCACCCTGGCGAAGGTATCCGCGTACTTCAGGCCGTTGCGCAGCGCGCCGAAACCGCCCATGGACAGGCCACCGATGAAAGTATCCTCCCTCCGGGCGGACAGCGGGAACAGGCCGCGGGCGAATTCCACGATCTCCCGCCCCACCAGCTCGCCATAATCGCTGTTCGGCGCGAGGCCCTGCACATAGAAGGAGTTTTCGCCGCTCGGGAACAGCACGGCCAGGTTCCTCTCCCGCGCCATGGCCTCGATATCGCTCTCCCTGATCCAGGAGCTCCCGTCCGCCGTCAGGCCATGCAGCATGACCAGCGTGCGATAGCCGTACTCCGGCCGGGGCTGACCGTTGTCGATGGGAATGTACGCGGACAGGGAAATCTGCCGCTTCATCACGTCGGAAGCATAGGTGACCTTTATCAGGGCCATGGTGATCCCTCCTTGCAGATAATATGACACCGTGTCAATCCGTAGTATACACGAGCTCTGACATGCTGTCAATATAGTATATTCCTATAGACCAGCCGGCGAAGGTAAAAACAAGCCGCGCAGCAAAACCGTAATACAGCGTTCCTTGACACTTTTTTCTTCTCAGTGTACAATTCATGGGTATAACCAATACAGGGTGGGTGTACCATGGAAAAAAAGCGCGCTCAATGGGGAAGCAAAATCGGCTTTATACTCGCGGCGGCGGGCTCGGCTGTGGGGCTGGGCAACATCTGGAAATTTCCGGGCAGGGCCTATGAGGGCGGCGGCGGTTGCTTTCTGCTGCTGTACCTGATCATGGTGGTCTTTCTCGGCGCGCCGATGATGCTCACGGAGCTGTCCGTGGGCCGGGCGAGCCAGACCAACATCGTCGGCGCGTTCCGGCAGCTGGGCCACAGGCGCTGGTCCTGGGTCGGGTGGATCGGCGTGATCGGCGCGTTTGTCATCACCTGCTACTACAGCCACGTCGGCGGCTGGGTGATGCGCTATGCCTTCGGCTATGCCACGGAGGGCGAGCGGATCTACGCCGACTCCCTGGGCTACTTCTACAATATGCTGGGCTGTCACGCGGACGGGACCACCTCCTTCCCCTGGGTGGCCATACTGTTCGCGGCCCTCTTCATGGCCATCAACGCCGTGGTGATCATTCGCGGCGTGGAAAGCGGCATCGAGCGGTTCAACAAGATCGGCATGCCCGCGCTTTTCCTGCTGCTGCTGGTGCTGCTGGTGCGGGCTGTAACGCTGGAGGGCTCCCGCCCCGGGATCATGTACATGATCTCGCTGGACTGGGGCAAGCTGTCCTTCGACACCGTGCTCGCGGCGCTGGGCCAGGCCTTCTACTCGCTGTCCATCGGCATGGCCATCATGATCACCTACGGCTCGTACCTGCCCCGGACGGAGAATATCGCCCGTAACACGGCGCTGGTATGCACCATGGACACGCTGGTCGCGATCCTGGCGGGCTTCATCGTCGTTCCCGCCGTGTTCGCCACCCTCGGCGAGCAGCAGATCGGCAAGGGTGGCGGCTTCGCCTTCGTCTCCCTGGCCGGGGTGTTCCGGCAGATGCCCGGCGGCACGTTCTTCGGCGTGGTGTTCTACCTGCTGCTGCTGTTCGCGGCGCTGACCTCCTGCATGTCGCTGGTGGAGGGCATCGTGGCCTTCCTGACGGAGCACTTCTCGCTGCCGCGCAAGGGCACGACCCTCGCGGTGTGCGGCTCGATGTTTTTGATCGGATGCCTGTACACCTGTTCCCAGGCCGCCTTCCCATTGAAGGGAATCTGGTTCGACGCCGCCAACGGCACCACCTCCCCCGCCTTCTGCGACGCCATGGAGTTCCTGACCGACCGGATCATGATCCCCGTGTGCGCCCTGGGCTGCTGCGTATTCGTCGGGTGGGTCTGGAAGCCCGGAAGCGCCATCGCGGAAGTCGAGCAGAACGGCGTCCGCTTCGGCCTGGCGCGGGTCTATGCCGTGCTGATCAAATACGTCGCGCCGGTGGCCATACTGACCATACTGGCGATGAACTTCGCCACCGGCATGACCCTCAGCTGAGGGTGTCGCCCGGGGAAAAGGACAACGGCATTCCGGAGGGGGCCATGACATGCCGCGCATACTGAAAAGCCTGATCGCAACCGCCTGTGTCGCGCTGGTCCTGTCGGCCTCTGCCCTGGCGACGCGGATCATGGTCGTCTCGAACATCCACTACATGGACCGGGCGCTGTACCAGGGCAGCGAGCTGTTCATCCGGGCACTGCGCGCCGGGGACGGAAAGTATGCCCAGTTCGGCGACGAGCTGATGGCCGCGCTTTGCGACCAGGTCCGCGCCCTGCGCCCCGACGCGCTGATCGTCACCGGCGATCTGACCTTCAACGGGGAAAGGGACAGCCACGCTGCCCTGGCGGGATGGTTCGCAAGGATCGAGGCGCAGGGGACGCCCGTATGGGTGATCCCCGGGAACCACGACATCAACGTGACGTCGGCGCGCGGCTTCGCCGGGGACGGCTGGTACGCCGTGCCCCCGGTCGCCCCGGAGGAATTCTGCGCCATCTATGCCGATCACATGCTGCCGCCGGAGGGCGGGGCCGGGCTCTCCTATGCCGTCGACGTGAACAGCAGCCTGCGGGTCGCCATGACGGACGTCGCGTATTATGAAGGCGGCGCGCAGACCTTCGGCCTGTTCACCGCCGGACACGCGGCGTGGCTCGAGGAAGCGCTTTCCGGCGCAGGCGGGACCGAGCTGATCACGGCGACGCACCACAGTCTTCTGCCTCACACCCGGTTTTCGCAGGAGAGCTTCCTGATGTTCGGCCACGAGGCCATGGAAGCGCTGGCCCTGAAGCACGGCGTGCGCCTCAATCTATCCGGGCACATGCATGCCCAGCATATCGCCCGGCAGGGGGCGCTGGCGGACGCCGCCCTCGGCGCGTTCTGCAGCTGGCCCCACAGGTATGCCCTGGTGACGCTAGATCGGGGCGCGCTGACCTATCAGGCGAAGTCTCTGGATCCGGTCTTCCTGCCGGAGGGCTTCCTGGAGGACAGCCGCGCGTGGTTCGAGGGCATCGCCCGGGAAAAGACCGAGGCCGCGCTGGAGGGCGTCGACGAGGATGATCAGGCGCTGATGGCCGGCTTCGCCGCGCGCTTCAACCTGGCCTACTTCGCCGGCACATACGACCGGGACGACCCTGCCTGGCGCGACGACCCGGCGTACCGCCTGTGGCGCGCGCGGGCGGACGAGCCCTTCGGCCAGTACCTGAACCTGGTGATGGACGAGCCCACCGGGGACAACCTGTGCTGCGCCTTCAACCCCGACTGAGGCGCCGCCCCGCCCGTACCGCGGCGCGCGCCATGGCCTTCACGTCCGTCGGTCGCTTCAAAGGACCACCGCCGGCATCGCCTTGAACCCGGCCCAAGCCGCCCGAAGCGGCATCCTGATTACAGAAACACGCCCTAGACCTAGAGTGTGTTTCTAAATGCCGGGAGATGCAGTTTCGAGTGGATTTGACTGCATTTCAAGACGATTTCCCGCAGGTTTACTGGCGGTAAATCAAGGGAAACCAACGCAGAAATGTAGTCAAAGACGCCGAAAATGCGCTTCAAGCATTTTAGAAACACACCCTAAGCCAGCACCGCCAGCCCGAGCAGGAATTGGCCCAGGTAGTAGGCCCCAAGGCTGATGTAATCCAGCCTTGTGTTCCCCCGGTTCATGGCCAGGCAGCCCAGCATGGCGTCCGAGGCCGCGAACAGCACGGCGCCGACACAATACAGCGGCGCCTGGGCGGACGCCAGCGCGACCATCAGGCTGAGTATCGCCGCGTAGGCGAGGATCAGCGGAAAGGCGCGGCCGATACCCGCGCGGAAGCGGAGCAGCACGGCGGACGCCGCGCCGATCAGCGCCAGGAACAGCGCGGCGCTCATCCATCCGGGCCGGCGCATCATGCAGAAGGCGACCATGTACAATACGTGCCCCAGGGCGAATATCGCGCCGCCGGGTATGAAGCGCACGCACAGCACCCCGTCGGCGACGGCGCAGGCCGCGAGCCCCGCAAGGAGCACCCAGTGGGCCGCCGCGCCGTTTTTCAGGCAGCCCAGCAGCGCCACCGCCGCGGCCATCGCAGTGGCGGCGCACTTGACGGCGATCTGCAGCCGGAGGTCCGGCCCCCGCTTCAGGCGCTGATAGGCCAGATAAAAGGCGCACATGGCGACGAACGCCGCGCAGACGAGCATGCCGCATCCCTCCGTTTTCCTCTGATTACCTGACACAACGGTCGGCGCGCCGCCCTTCCGGCCCGCCGGGCTTCATTATACCCCCGCGCGGCCCGCGTTGTCCACAGGGGAAACCCATCGTTTTCTAATGTTCTCCTAATCCATTTTTCTTGGCATTTCATTTTCCGGGGCTATAATGGGCCCATCAAATCGAACGGAGGACAAAACCATGACACAGGTACAAACCATGACGGAGTATGAGATGACCGAACAGCTGGCCGAGAAGATGCACATCACCCTGGAGGAGGCCAAAGCCGCCCTGGAGGCCGCCGAGTGGAACACGCTGACCGCGACCCACATCCTGGAGCAGGAGAATTTCCGCAGGAAGCAGGCGCTGGATGCGATCGCCTCCGAGAACGCGGAGAGCAACCCGGAGGCGCAGCCCGAGGCCGAGGCGGCGGAGCACGTCCGCGCCGAAGCCAAAAAAGCCCGCCGCAACGGCCTGAAGCAGATCTGCCGCGCCATCAGGGACCTGGTCGCCCTCGGCAACCGCAGCCGCTTCGCCATCCACAGGGACGGCAGCCAGCTGCTGGAGATGCCCGTCACCGTGCTGGCCGTGCTGCTGCTGTTCAGCTTCGGGGTCGCCGGCCTGCTCGCCGGCTGCCGCTACAGCGTGAACGGAAATGTGATCGGCGCCGGGGCCTGAAGCCCCCTCGCCCCGCCCGGAACAGATGCCGGGCGGGGCTTAACCGGGGCGGCGAGAACATGGACCCGGACGCCCTGAAGCAGGAATGCCGCCCGTACCGCTACGGCTACGGCGAGGTCAGCAGCCTGACCCGGACCTGCGTGAACATGGCCTACGAGATCGACACCTACACACGCGAGCTGGAATCGGTGACCGCGGAGAAGCATCGCATCGGCGCCGAGCTGGACGTGGCCTCCAACATCCAGCGGGACATGCTGCCCACCATATTCCCGCCCTTCCCGGACCGCGACGAGATCGAGCTTTACGTCAGCATGCGGCCCGCGAAGGAGGTCGGCGGCGACTTCTACGATTATTACTTCATCGACCACGACCACCTGGCGCTGACCATCGCGGATGTCTCCGGCAAGGGCGTGCCCGCGGCGCTGTTCATGGTGATCTCCAAGACGCTGCTGCACAACCACGCCACGTCGGGCGGCTCCCCCAGGGAGATACTGACCTATGTGAACCACCAGCTGTGCCAGAACAACAAATCGATGATGTTCTGCACGGTGTGGCTGGGCATACTCGACCTTCGGACCGGCAGGCTGACCGCGGCCAGCGCCGGCCACGAATATCCCGCCATCAAGCGCAGCGGCGGACGGTACGAGCTGCTGATGGACAAGCACGACCCGGCCATCGGCGTCCGGGACGGCCTGCGCTATCGGGAATACGAGCTGACGCTCGCGCCGGGGGACATGCTGTTCCAGTACACCGACGGCGTGACGGAGGCCACCGATACGGCGCTGGAGCTGTTCGGCGAGGCGCGCATGGTCGACGCGCTGAACCAGTCCCCGGACAGCGACCCCGAGGCGACGATCCACCGCATGCACGCGGCCATCGGCGGCTTTGTGAAGGAAGCCACCCAGTTTGACGACATCACCATGCTCTGCCTGCGCTACAACGGTACGGGAAAGGGCGACGGCAAATACCGGGTCGCGCTGACCGTGCCCGCAAGCGAGGACCGCCTGGGCGAGCTCACGGCATTCCTCGAGGGGGAGCTGGAGAAGATCGATTGCCCGATGGACGCGGTGTTCAACTTCTCGCTGGTGCTGGAGGAGGTGTTCGTCAACATCGCCCACTACGCCTATGACGGCAAGGCTGGCGACGCGGAATTGATCTACACCTTCGACCCGGATACCCGCGAGGTCGAGCTCACGTTCTCGGGCAGCGGGATCCCCTTCGATCCCACCAGCCGCCCCGCGCCGGATACGACCCTGCGGCCCGAGCAGCGCCAGATCGGCGGGCTGGGCATCCACCTGCTGCGGAAGCTGATGGACGAGGTGCTCTACGAATACCAGGGCGGCAAGAACCGGCTGACCGTCCGCAAGCGCCTTTGATACTAGAGTGTGTTTCTAAATGCCGGGAGATGCAGTTTCGAGTGGATTTGACTGCATTTCAAGGCAATTTCCCGCAGGTTTACTGGCGGTAAATCAAGGGGAATCAACGCAGAAATGCAGTCAAAGACGCCGAAAATGCGCTTCAGGTATTTTGGAAACACACTC
>CACYWI010000033.1 GCA_902778045.1 uncultured Eubacteriales bacterium | reverse complement strand
CCGCCGGGCAGGTGGGGATCAGCGCGGAGGGCAGGCGCATGGAGATCCGCCCGTCCGCCGGCACCCGGAACTCCCCGTCGCCGTCCCGTATGAAGCCCTGCACCGCCATCGCCCGCAGCGTCCATTCCTCGTTGTCGAAGGTCCGGCGGAGCATCGGGTTCACGCTCTGGAACAGGCCGTAGTCGCCCTGGGTGTAGAACAGCCGCGCCTTGTCGAAGCCCGCCCGCTGGAACTGGTGATCCACATTGGTGGTGATCACGAAGTAATCCCTGCCCTGTACCAGCTGCAGCAGCTGCCTGTACACCGGCTTCGGCGGGTCGATATAGCGGTTGAAGTAGATGTGCCGCGCCCACCAGGCCCAGCGGGTCTCAGGGTCCGGGAACGGATAGAAGCCGCCCGAATACATGTCCTCGATGCCGTACCTGGCGGCAAAATCGAAAAAGTACCGTTTGAACCGCTCGCCGCTGTAGGTCAGCCCGGCGGAGGTGGACAGCCCCGCCCCCGCGCCGATCACGATGGCGTCGGCCTCGCGGATCGCCTCCGCGAGCCGCCTGATCTGCGCGTCCTCGCCGCCTGTGCCGCGGGAGAGCTCCCGCCCCAGGCCGCGCAGGCCGTCCAGGCCCTTCTGGATCGTGTCGATATAGCCGTTCGACAGGATCCGTTTCTCTTGATCGCCCATGCTGCAGCCCCTTTTCCCTCGCATTTCTGATGGCCTGAATATAGCACAGCGGGCGAGCGCTTGTCAATACCGGTTCTCCCGGTGTCACTGTGTCACTGCCTGCTCTGTTCGAACAGCCAGTCGCGCACGGCGGTCAGCTTGTAGGCGTAGTTGAAGGAGGCCATGTGCTCCATGCCGTTCTGGCCGTCGCCCAGCACGGTACCCGTCTCGAAGCGGATCATATTGGCGTCCAGCCCCTGCGACAGCAGCGCCGCCACCGCCGCGTTCTGGGCCTCGCCGCTGTCCTGGGCGCTCCAGCTGCCGTAGGCATAGGGAACGCCGTCGGCGTCGAACATGGCCATCACCTCATCCTGCCCGCCGGAGGCCTTGGCGTCGCCCCCCGCCGTGACATAGAAGAACTTCTGGTTTTCCATGCCGGACAGCACCGAGATATCCCACTGGCCGGAGACATACAGGCTCGCGGCAAACAGGTCGGGATAGCGGCCGTTCAGGTACAGCGAGGACATGCAGCCCATGGACTGGCCCGTGGTGTACAGGCGGTCCTCATCGATGGCGTACTCCGCCCGCAGCTGTTCGATCAGCTTCACCGCCGCGTCGATCTGCGGGTCCGCCTCCCAGTTGTCATTGGTCACCGTGACGGTAAACGCCGGAACCAGCACAAAGCAGGGATGCTTGGCCTGCTCCTCGTCGCTCGCCCACACCGCCGCGCCGTAGTACTGGGCGACGATCTCCTCCGCGCTCTTGCCCGCACCGGTGGCGTCCGGTATGAACATGATCAGCGGGTAGGCCTGGGCGGCATCGTAGTCCTCCGGGACGAACAGGCTGTAATCGAAGGTGATGCCGGTCTGCTCGTCGGCAAAGGTGAACTGGCCGAACTTCGCGGCGTTCGCGTCGAGCACCGCCTGGGCCTGGGCGTCGTTCTGGGCCATGCCTCCACCGCCGCCCATTCTACCGCCGCCGTCGGGGCCGCCGCCCATCCGCCCGCCGCCGGGATTGCCGTCGTTCGTTCTTCCGCCGCCGTCAGGGCCGCCGCCCATGCCGCCGCGATCCTCCGCGAGCGCCGCGACCCCGCCCACAAGCAGCGCCAGCGCCATCAACAGACAAATAAAACGCTTCATTTCCGTTACCTCCTTGAAGTATCCGGACTTACGCTCAACGCCGCACGATACCCCCGTCCATTCTCAGGCAGGGCCATTTCCCTGCCACGCTCGTATAATAGCGCCGATTCCTTAAGTGAACCTTGAAATCGCGCGCCGGATCAATATAAACGCGCCTCCCGTCAGGTCACAACGGGAGGCGCGCCGTTCCGCTCGGTTATTCCGCCAGAAGCTCGGCGGGCGTCGCGGAGTAGATGACCTCCACGGCGGGGTTGCCGTCGGGATCGAAATCCGGTCCGCTAACCAGATACCAGTATTCGCCGTCGAAGAACGGTATGCAGCCGGCCTCCCACAGGTCGTGGGCGACCTGGTACCTGTAGTTGCCGTCTTCATCGTTGTCCAGGTCGCGGATGAAGCTGCCGACGTGGGCGGAGTAGACGTCGTTCATGGTGGAGCCCATGTAATCGTCGGTGGCGGCGTCGATCACCTTGCCGTAATGCTCCAGCGCGTAGGCCGCGATGAAGGTGCTGGTGGTCGGGCCGGGGCAGCCCTCGTGGTCCATGCTCTTGTAGTTGGCCAGCACGGTGTTGTCCATCTCGTTCCAGATGGAGGGGCCGACCTTCTTATAGCCCGCGGTGCTGATGCCGATGTTGATGGCGCCGGCGACGGCATCCTCGTTCCAGATCGCGACCCAGGTCTTGAAGGCGGCCATGATATCGTCGGTCAGCCGGGTGGCGAAATCCATGCCCAGGCCCTTCAGGGTATTGTTCAGGGCGTCCACATCCACCATTTCGAGGATCTGGTTCTGCCACTCGGCATAGGCCTGCTTGGCGGCCTCGTCGATCTCGTCCTTGCGCTCGTCATACCAGGCGGGCACGGGGCCGATGTGGCTGACCTCGGTGCGCGGGGCGGGGGTGTTGAAGTAGGTGGAGCGCTCGGTCTCCTCCTGCTGGGCGGCAGCGGCGAGATCCTCGGGGGTGACGACGGTCAGCCGGCAGCTGCCGTTGCCCGCGATCATGATCTCCCAGGTGTTGTCGCCGTCGACGTAGCTGTACTTGCCGGGGTTCAGCGCCGCGCCGGCCTCGGACATGTCCTCGCCCGCGGGCTCCACGGTGCCGTCGGCGTTCATCTTCCAGTTGGCGGAGCCGTCCGCCGCGCAGAAGGCGGGCTTCTCTGCATCGGCATCCTCCCACTCGCCGGTGGCGAAATAGCCGTTGCCCAGGTCCGTCCAGCCGGAGGCGGTGTAGGTGGTGCCCACGCTCTGCTGCTGCTCCTTCTTGGGGCCGACGTTCAGCAGCACCACGTCGTCGCGGTTCAGGCCGTACTCGGAAAGCAGGCCGTTGACGTAGTCGGTGCCCATGGTCCAATACGCCTGGCCCGCCTCGTCCACCAGGCAGGCGAAGGCCGCGCCGGTGTCGCTGATGTTGACGTCCGCCAGACGGTCCAGCAGCTTGTACTGCTCGGGATCGTAGCTGTCGTCAAATTCCTTGACCTGCTTCGCGGACACCAAGCCGTTGGAATACAGGAAGCCGGAGGCCAGCAGCTTCGCGCCGTCGGCGAAGGGATAGCCCGTATCGGAGCCGAAGTAGCCGGCCCATTCGGAGATGCCCGGGAAGGCGCTGCCCACATAGGCGGCGATCAGGTCCACCTGGCTGTGACCTGCCAGATCCTCGCCGGTCTGGGTCCAGATCATGTTCACGCAGTAGTTCCAGGCGTCGTTGGCGATGGACTTGCCCACCGCGCCCTGGATCGTGGTAGGCACGCCGTTGCGCACATAGCACACCATCCAGTTGGTGTCGGTATCCGCCCACTTGTCCAGCGCGGCCTGGATCTCGTCGGTCACATCCGCCGCGGTGACGTCGATGGTCTGTGGATTGACCAGCGAGAGGATCACCGAGGGATCAAAGATCGAATAGGCCTCGGCCTTCCAGCCCTCGAAGGCGGCCAGCAGCTTGCCCTCGGCATCGGCGCCGTACCAGGCGGGCAGCTCGCCGAAGGAGATGACCTTCCAGTCGCCGTCGGGATACAGATAGGGATATTCGTTGCCGTTGTCGGGAATGACGGCCAGCTTCGCAAGGCTGCCGTCGTCGGTCAGGCCGTTGGCCTTGATCAGCTTGCTGAAGCTCTCCACGCCCAGCTGGCTGTACACGGTTCCATCCTCGGCCAGGACGGCGACGAAGCCCTCCTCGGCCTGGCCCTCCTCGGCCTGGACGGCCGTCACTTCACCGGCCTCCGCCAGCGCGATCGAGGGGATCGCCAGGCACAGCACCAGCAGGGATACCAATAACAGCTTCTTCACAGAAAGACACCTCCTCGGTTTCAAATGTCGCTTGTTCTAACCGTGGCGATGGCCGCCGCGGTGCCCGTCATGGTGCTCGCCGCGGTGCCCGTGATGCTCGCCACGATGCTCGCCGTGGGCGTGCCGGTCCCTTTCGCGCTCCGCGCCCTCAGGGACGGGCTCGCCGCGAAGCTCCCGGGCATAGCGTTCTCCCCTGCCACAGCCGGGGGCCGTCAGGGGACAGTGCCTGTCGCACTGGGGACAATGAGTGATGGGTTCAGGCATCGGCATCTCCTCCTTCGGATCCGCCCCGCGCCATTTGGCACATAGCGCGGGGCGATTACTCAATTCATGGGCTTGTCGTGGAATTCGGCGTACAGGTCCGGCAGCACCTGGGCCAGATGGGCCCGCTCGATGGTGTTGTGGGTGATGACGTCCTTCAGGTACGTCTCGTCCACGCGGGTCTCCGGGTCGCGGATGATCCTGCCGTCCTTGGCCCAGTAGCCCATCCATTCGCAGTTGATGCTCTCCCGTCCGCCCAGGGGGCAGGGCCGCGAGAAGCGCAGCACCAGGTGGTGGCCGGGCTCGTCAAACTCCTCCCAGCAGGCCTCCACGCGGCAGTCCGCCGCCTCCAGCTCGGCCTTCTTTTCCGGGGACAGGCCGTATTCCAGCAGATCGATGTTGTGGGACACGGCGGGCATGCCCTTGCTGGGGTCGCCGGTGGCGCCGATGTCCAGCGTCTCGACGGACCAAACGCCGTCCTTGTCATCCACACCGTTCACGAAGCGGTGGTCCCAGTGGTCCACCGGGTTCCAGATCTTGTAGCGCAGGTTGCCCCGGCCCTCCGGCAGCTCCGCCGGGTGCTGGTTGTACCACTTGCCGTACCAGCGCCGCCACTTGCCCTGCCAGGTGGGCGCGGTGGTGGAATATTCGATGTAGAAGCCGCTGCCGTCCGGCATCATGGTGTAGCCGTACACCACCGGCGGATAGCCCTTCGGGCTCAGCCAGTCCAGCCACTTCTCCACCGGGATGGCGTATTCCAGCGGCATGGGGCCGGCGTCCAGAATCTGCTGCTGCAGCGGGTTCGGCGGGTACAGCGGATAGTCGGTGTAATACTTGGCGTAGGGCAGCGCCAGCTCCTCCGGCGACAGATCCGGCACCTTGATGTGTGGCATGCAGTTGTTGGTGATCAGCTCCATATATCCTCCTTATCCGACGACGAAGCCGCCGTTCACGTCGATGCGCGCGCCGTTGACGAAGCCCGCCTCCTCGCTGGCCAGGAACTCCACCACGCTGGGCACGTCGGCGGGCACGCCCAGCCGTCCGAGCGGGGTGTTCGCCAGCAGCCTCGCGCGGGTGGCGTCGTCCAGCGTGTCCTCCTCGGGCACGTCGCCCTCAAAGTGGCCCAGCAGCACGCAGTTGCTGGTGATGCCCCGGGGGCCCAGCTCCTTCGCCATCTCGTAGGTCAGCGCCTCCAGCCCGCCGCGGGCCGCGGCGAAGGAGGGGTCGTTCAGCCAGCCGCCGTGCCTGCCGTCGCAGGAGGTGATGTTGATCACGCGGGCGGCCTTGCTCTTCTCCAGGTAGGGCAGCGCCAGCTTCACGTTCACGAAGGCCGATTCCACAACCTCCATCGAGTGCCGCCAGATGGTCTTGTCCGTATGGTCGAAGTCATAGCGAATGTGGCCGCCCTTGGCGTTCACCACCACGTCGATGGAGCCGAAGGCATCGTAGATCCACTTGTGGACGTCCGCCATCTTCGAATCGGGCTTGTAGATCTCCGGCGCGGCCTCCATGTTCCAATCCAGCTTGGCCTGGGGGTTCTGGGCAAAGCCGATGACGTGGCCCTCGTATTCCGGGTTCTCGGCCAGTATGCGCTTGATGGCGTCCTGGGCCTTGCTGTGGAAGCCGCTCATCAGCGCCACGTTCATGCCGTTCTTCAGCGCCATCTTGACGATCGCGGTGCCGTTGTTGCCCGCGCCGCCGGTGATGATCATGGTTCTTCCCTTTAAAGTCAGCATATCGGTGTCCTCCCGCTCAATCGGCGTCCATGGGCTGGTCCTTGTACTCGGCGTACAGCTCCGGCAGGAAGGTGTACAGGTGCTCCCACTCCACCAGCGTGTGGATGACCACCTTCTTCAGGTACTCCTCGGTGCAGTAGGTGCGCTCGTCACGCACCAGCTTGCCGTGCTCGGGCCGCCAGCCGATCCACTCGCGGCTTCGGGTCTCGATGCCGCCCTGGGGGCAGGGCCGGGAATAGCTGAGGCACAGATGGGTGCCCGGCTCGTCGAAGGTCTCGTAGGAGCCGTGGCTGGTCAGCTGGCAGCCGGCGTCCTTCAGCGCCTTCATCCATTCGTCGGTCATGCCGAACTCGGAAAGCTGGAACTCGTGGCGGATGGTATCGTACATGCGATCGCCCGCGCCCATGTCCAGACTCTCGGTGGTGTGGATGCCCTCGGAGCCGTTCTTCCAGTTCACATAGTAGTGGTCGAAGTGATCGGCGTAGTTCCAGATCTTGTAGCGCAGGTTGCCGTGGCCGGGCACCATGCTCCTGCTCTTCAGGTTGCGCCAGTTGCGGTACCACTTCTCCATCTCGGCGGTGATGTGGGGCGGGCGCACGCGATAGGTGGCCACATAGCCGCTACCGTCCGGGAACATGCAGTAGCCCAGCTCGTACTTGTCGTAACCGTAGGGCTTCAGCAGCGACATGAAGTCATGGGGCTGTATGGCGTCCTCCACCGGGATGGGGTTCATGGTGTTGATGATCTGCATCTCGATGGGGGTGGGATAGTGCAGCGGGTACTTGTAGAAATACTTGGCCAGGGGCATCTTCTCTTCCTCGGGGAACAGCTTCTGGCGCACCTTCACGACGGTCGGGTCGTCGGTCTGGATGATCTCCTTGTCCACTTCAACGAACATGGGCTCAGTCTCCTTTCTGGTCAAAGCGCCCGGGCCGGGAAAGCCACTCGGCGACGTAGTCGTGCAGGGTCTTCATGGTGTCCCCGAATTCGCCGGGCACGCGCTCGCAGTCCCGGGCGGGGTTGAATTTGTGGTCCGCGCCTTCCACGAAGGCGATGGTCTTGTCCGGGGAGGCCGCCTTGTCGTAGATCGTCTCCGCGGCCAGGAATTCCCAGCCCGCGGTCATGCCCATGGCCAGCAGCGGCCGTCGGATGTGCTTCACGTTGCCGGGCGGGCAGGCGTAGGTGGTGTCCCACTCGATGCCGAAGGCGGCGCTGTCGTCAAAGCCGTAGTTGTCCAGCGTGCGCACCGCGTAGGAGGACAGGTAGTTCCGCACGGTCATGATCCGCGCGCCGTCCGCCATGGAATGGGTCAGCGATTCGGGGTTGACCGGCCTGCGCACGGTGCGCACGATCTCCTCGGTGCGGGTGCCGTCGGCGTGCAGCAGGGTATGGGGCTTCTTGGTGTGATTCATCAGCCGGGTATCCTGGGCGAACAGCTTGTTGTTGAAGAACACCTGGTTCGCGCCGGGAATGGTCAGCGGCTCGTCGTCGGAATAATCGCCGAGGCCCGCCTCGATCGCCTGCAGCCGCTTCTGCGCGTAGTGCAGGATCTCGTTGTTGCGCCGGCTCTGCTCCTGCTGGAAGCGGAGTATGAACTCCTCCGGGAAGGTGGAGCCCTCGGGGTTGAAGCCGTTTTCCGGGTTGAACAGGTCCAGATCGGCGTTCAGGCGCATGCCGCTGGCCTCGTCGACCACCGCGGGGTCCAGGCTGAACAGCTGCATGGCGGCGTTGCCCCAGTTGGCGTCCAGCAGCATGATGCCGTCCGCGGGGGGCAGGGGCTCGTCGTAGGGATAGGGATAGAGCATCTCCTCCCCCTGGAACACCTGGGGGCCGTTCTCCGCGATGGCCTGGTAGGCCGTCATCAGCGTCGCGCCGCCGGAATGGCCCATCAGCACGATCGCGCCGACGTTTTCCCGGGCGCGCAGGTTCTCGATGGCCGCCTTCACCGCGGGATACTTGTCGTTCTGGGAGAAGAACAGGCCCTCCTTCACCGGCACGTTGGCGCACATCACCCGGAAGCCGCGCCTGGCCAACTCCGGCCCGGTGGGACAGGTCAGGTAGTCCTCGTCGGAATGCATCACCAGCACCGTGGTCAGGCGCTCGCCGTCCAGGCCCTCCGGCTCGTACAGCAGGGCCGGGCTGCGCCGACCCACCCGAAGGAAGGTCTGGCGCACCGTATAATCGTTATCGCGTGCTTGCGGCAAGGGCACTCTCCTCCTTGTCTATCATCTTGAAGGCCTTGATGGCCAGCGGCACGGCGATGGCCAGGCACAGCGCGTCGGCGATGCCCTGGGCGCTGGCCACGCCCACCTCCTTCAGGATCAGCGGGGCGATGATCGCCACCGGGATGAACACATAGCCCTGGCGGGCGGTGCTCATCAGCAGCGCGTACTTCGCTTTGCCGATGCCGGCGTAGAACATGTTGATGATCGAATTCAGCGCGTGGGAGAACAGGAACAGGCTCTGCAGCCGCACCGAGATCACGCCCAGGCGCAGCACCTCGGCGTCGGCCTGGGAGTTGAACACCCTGATCAGCGGGCTGGCGGCGAGGGCCAGTATCGCGCCGAAGCAGATCGCGCCGACGATCGAAACCTTCACCACGAACTTCAGGCTGTCGCGCACGCGCTTGAACTGCTTCGCGCCCCAGTTGAAGCCGGCGATGGGCTGGTAGCCCTGGCCGAAGCCCAGGATCACCGCGAAGGGGATGTCCATCACGCGGTTGGCCACGGAGATGGCCGCCAGCGCCGCGGTGGAATAGCCGCCCGCCACGCGGTTGATGGTCACGTTGGCCACCACGCTGAAGGCGCTGCGGAAGAAGGAGGTGGAGCCGATGGCCAGCACTTCCTTGATGTCCGCAAGGACGTACTTGAACTTGCGGATGGCGATCTGCACGGAGCTGCGCTTCTTCACATAGGGCCACACCAGTATGAAGAAGCTGATGGTCTTGGAGATGGCCGTGGCCATCGAGGCGCCGGCGACGCCCAGGTTGAAGGTGTAGATGAACAGCGGGTCCAGGAAGCAGTTCAGCACGCCGCCGAAGCCGATGCCGATCATGGCGTAGGTGGCGCTGCCCTCGGACCGCAGGCACATGTTCAGTATGAAGCTGCCGATCATGAACGGCGCGGCGTACAGCACATAGGTGGCATAGTCGATGGAGTAATTGATGCACTCCGGCGTCGCGCCCAGCATGACCACCAGCGGGTTGATGAACAGCTTGCAGGCGATCATGAAGATCACGCCCAGGCCCAGGCCCGTAAAGAACGACGTGGAAAGCACGCGGTTGGCGTCCTCGTCCCGCTTCGCGCCCAGCAGGCGGGCGATGTAGCTGCACGCGCCCGCGCCGATCAGCGAGCCGATCAGCGTGATCGTGCGCTCCAGGGAGTTGTTCACGCCCACGGCGGCGGTGGCGTTGGTGCCCAGCGTGGACACGAAATAGGTGTCCACCAGGTTGTAGATGGTGGTGATCAGCTGCGCCACGATGGTGGGCACGGCCATCGCCGGAACAAGCCTGCTGATCTTTTCGTTCAGCATCCTGTTCTTCTTTTCTTCGCTTATGGCTCTTGCCATGTCAGTGGCCTCCGTTTCTGTTTTCTCTGATGCCATTGTACCGGGTTGCCGCCGGGCCATCAAATCCGTTTTGCCGTCCTCTGTTTCCGAAATGGAAATCAGGAAACGGGGGCCTGTGTCGCGGCCTCGTTCTCCATCACCTTCCGGGGCAGCGACCGGTACAGCCGGAAGGTTCCGGCTGCCGCCAGCGCGGAGGCCAGGAAGCACACGGGCACCAGGGCGTCCGTCCAGGCGGCCCGCATCCCGGCCAGGGCGATCACCGACGCCACCGCCGCGCCGGCCAGCAATATCGCGTGGGCCAGCGGCGCCAGCAGCAGCTTGGCGTTGATGTCGCCGAAGTACTGCCGCGACAGCCGGGGCTTCGCGGCGCAGAACTGAACGACGCCCACGACCTCCAGCAGCACCGCGGCCAGCGCCAGGCCCGTCAGCAGGGAGACCCAGCGGTTCCAGGTCAGTGGCGAACGGATCAGCGCCCCCAGCAGGAAGATCGCCGTGCCAAGCCCCGAGGCCAGCGCCATCACGCGCTTCACGGCCCTCAGCCGCTCCTGTGTCGCGTCCCATACGTGCCAGTTTCCAATATAGACATAGCGCGTGCGGGTGCCGCCGTTGGGCTTGGGCTCCTGTACGGCGCGATAGTCCTCCTCAAACGTCTGGCGATAGGTCTTCACGGCGATCCTTCCTTCCGAATCGAATTGACAGTTACAGTTCGTTGATCTGCTCCACCTTGTTGCAGGCGACGAAGTGGTTCGGCAGCGCCTCCTTCAGGGTGACGTCGGCGTTGCAGCTCTCGTCCGCGTAGGGACAGCGGGAGGCGAACCGGCAGCCGGGGCCGGGATCGATGGGCGACTTGATCTCGCCCTTCAGCAGGATGCGCTTCTTGGGATTGTGGATGTCCGTGGTGGGTATGGCGGACAGCAGCGCCTTGGTGTAGGGGTGCAGCGGCCGCTGGAACAGCTCGTCCTTGGGGCTCTTCTCCACCATCTGGCCCAGGTACATCACGCAGATGTGGTTGCTGATGTGCTTCACCACCGACATGTCGTGGGTGATGAACAGGTAGGTCAGGCCCATGCTCTCCTGCAGGTCCATCAGCAGGTTCAATATCTGCGCCTGGATGGATACGTCCAGCGCGGAAACGGGCTCGTCGCACACGATGAACTTCGGATTCAGCGCAAGCGCCCGGGCGATGCCGACGCGCTGGCGGCGGCCGCCGTCCAGCTCGTGGGGATAGGACATGCGCAGGCGCTTTTCGATGCCCACGGTGTCCATCAGCTCCTTGGTGCGGGCCTTGAGCTGGTCCTTGCCCATGCCGCCGGACAGGCGCAGCGGCTCTTCGATGATGTCCTGCACCGTCTGGCGGGGGTCCAGCGAGGAGAACGGATCCTGGAAGATCATCTGCACGTCCTCGCGGAAGGCGATCAATTCCTTTTTGGAAAGGGCGGTCACGTCGCGGCCGTCATAGAGGATCTGGCCGCCGGTACTCTCGTTCAGGTGGATCAGCGTGCGGCCCAGCGTGGATTTGCCGCAGCCGCTCTCGCC
>CACYWI010000032.1 GCA_902778045.1 uncultured Eubacteriales bacterium | reverse complement strand
CCGGTTCTCCTCCTGTCGTCAGTTTTGTCGCCGACGATCCAGTAATCGCACAGACCGTCTCCGTTCGCGATCGTGTGCTCCCTGTACAGCTTCCCGTGTTGAAGCCGGAACATGACCTCGTCCGTGGCGCACAGCGCGGGCATCAGCTCCGCTATGCCCTCCCTTTGGCAAAACTCGCAGATCGGGCAGCGTGTGAAATAATAGAAGCTGCCGTCATGATGGCGGGTTTCGTCAAAATTCACGTTCCAGTTGACCGGATAATCCTTGCCGTGGGCGGCAAACCACGCCTCGTACTTTCGCATGTCCTGCTCCCACTTCTTGGGCTTCCTGTTCAGGTCGGTCAGACTGAAAAAGGTGCGGAGCAGCCTGCCCTCCAGCACGTCGGTCATCACCAGCGCCATTTCATTCGGCGTGATCTTCCTTCCGCTGCCCAGCCATGCCGCCGCAAAGACATAGGCAAAATAGGCGTTCATGGCCATGGGATTGCCGGGGCCGAGGTCGTCGGCACGTGCGAGAAGGCCCTTGTATTCAGCCTTGCCCCGCCGAATCGCCCTGTCGGCCAATTCCTTATCAAACCGCCGCGCGATGCTCTTTTTCATCATCGGGGCAAACAAAGTCCAGTAGATGCCAACGTATTTCAATTCTATGCGTCTCCTTCAAAACAACGTGCAGATCCAGGCAACCAGCGCGGAAGCGGCAGGGAATATGACCAGCAGCTTCAGCAGCTGGCTTTTCAAATTGTACCCGTACTTTCTACCAGTGTACACGCGCTCCACCTCGGGGTAATAATGCTGGAAGAAGTGGAACCTGCAGAGGAGGAACCAGTCAAAGAAGATCATGTCATAGGCTTTGTAGATCGTAAAGATGAGCACAAAGCGCAGGAAGAATTGCCCAAAACCAAAGCCGCTTCTGAAGCCGTCCCAGATCGAGACCACGCCTATGCCCAGTATCGTCAATGCGCTCAGGATCATCAGCACCCAGCCCATGGCCCTGGCGCCATAGAACAGTTCCCCGTTTCTTGGCTTCAGGACCTCCAGCGCCTCCTTCGGGGCGGAAGAGAAGAACCGGTTGTCCTGAACAAAAGCCACCGCCGATATCAGCAGGAGGGTGATCGCGCCGCAAAATACGAAGGCCAGAAAAACAGTCAAAAGCATGTATTCTCCTCCTTACAGTCATTTGGTACATAGCCCTTTACGCCCTGTATTCCAGCAGAAAGTCGCAGCAGTCGCCGCCGCGGCCGATGGTCGTGGTGCGGCCCCAAATCAACTTTGGGTGCAGGTTGCCATATCCCGCGTCGTCGCCATCGCAAAAGCATCGTGTGATCTCCGGGCAGCCGTAGCGCTTGCAGGTCTCGAAGTACGGGCATCGCACGATGTTGAACCGCGCTTCATTGCCGTGGGTTTCGGGAAACGCATAGACGAAGCCCGCGTCCGTTCCAAAGCTGTGCAGCGATATCTTCTTGAACCATCCGGGAATCCTTTTTGCCAGGCCAAGGACCTTGATAACCCGCTGCAGATGGGGAACCATCTTTGCAGAAAAGCGCTGGAAGTATTCCCGGATGGTCCACACCGCCTTCTCCGGCTCGACGCCCTCCGCCCTGAGCGTCTCATACACCGCGATGCCCGGATAGATGCGCTTGAAGGTATGGGCGCGAAGCGCCTTGGAATCCGAGGCATTTTCAGTGCACAGTTTCTCATAGCGCCTCTGCGCCATTACCGCAATGCGACCGGCGCGTTCCCGCCCAATGTCTTCGGCAGCTATGGCACAGGTCGTCCTGATCAGTCGATTCATGGTTATTTCCTCGCAAGGACCGTGATCCACGGCTTTGACGGATGATGGTCGCTCCTGACCTCGGAGAATCCGGCGGCTCTCAGCGCCGCTTCTATTTCTTCGACGGTGTGGTTCTTCATGCCGTCGATGATCTTCTCATATTTCAGGCTTGTCGCGTCTGTGCCGTCCGATTCGTTGCAGATCATGAAATATCCACCCGGCTTGAGCACCTTTGCCACCTGCGCAAAGCACTTATCCAGTCCCGGCCAGAAATAGACGGTTTCAAAAGCTGTGGCAAGGTCATAGGCTCCGGCGGACAGCTTCAGATCGGATACGTCGCCCTGCTGGACTGTACAGCGTCCGGCGGCAATCATATCTCTGTTGTAGTCTCTCGCCTTTTCAACGGACAGATCGGAATAATCGATGGCGGTCACATGCGCCTTCGGATACCTTTTCAGCAGCTCACCGGCGTTGCGTCCGCCGCCGCAGCCAAGGTCTGCGGCTTTAACCGGCGTGATGGCGGGCAGATGCGTGAATCCCCAGTCCGCCAGCTTTGCGTGTCCGGAGTTCATGCCGCTGAGCATCATCTTTCCCAGAAACCCCTCGGGCTTCCGCGTCTGGCTCACAAAATCCTTGAACAGTCCCATGGTTTCAAACCTCCTCAAATGCTCCTGCTGCGCTCCCAGCCTTCGCCCGCGTCTGTTTCATGCCGCACAAAGCGGAAGTTGCACAACCTTCCGCCCTGACACAGCGTCTCGGCGCGGATGAAATCCGTATAGGGCAAATTGCCATAGTTGATCGCATCGGCGTGACAGCACATAGCGCCCGGCTTCATCATGCCGCGGGGTCTGAGTATTTTTCCATAAATGCATTCATTGCACTCAAAGTGGTACTCGTACTCAACTTCCATCTGCCTTTCTCGTTACAGGGAATACCGTTTTTCCGCTTTGAGCTTTCTCTCATTGAAACGGCTTCCAACCTCGCCGATATGCGTGCGCGGCCCTTGTCCAGCACCGCTCTTGCGCCATCTTATCGTCAATCAGCGCGGAGTCCGGTATGTTCAGATTGTCCCGGATTCCCGTGTTCTTCATATGGAGCTCAAAACAAAAACAGAATGAACAAGCCGAGGTACATCACGGCGCCGGCGATATTTCCCGCACCCGGAATGTTGAACGGCGCCTGCACGAGAAACAGCGGAAGGAGATTGAACACGCACGCCCATGCGGGAAGCGGCGTCATCCCCGCCACCACAGGTATGAAATGCGCAACCGAGAACAGGAGGATCCCCGCATAACAACCGATCATCACCGCCGAGGTTTTCCCGAAGAAATCGGCGGTCAGCTTCCGACCCGCTTCGGTATGATCACTTTTGATGTAGACCCATTCCGCCGCGCAGCCCAGTACATGATGCGCCAGGCCGAAGGTATAGATCAACGCCCCGCCGACGATCATGATATTCGCCCACAGGGCGGAATACGGCCGCATCCAGATCCCGAGCGCAAGATATCCGAAGAACTGCATAAACATGGCGAGCGTGCCGAGGACGATCGAGCGCAAAGGCTCGCTCTCCGGCTTCGTTGCGAAGTGCTTCGCCATCCTCCTGTTATCCTTTATATCGGAGTAACTGAAAATACCAACGGGCGTGCAGAGTATCAGTCTGTCGCAATACACGCAAAGGATGTGTCCGATCATTGCCATAATCAAAATCCAACTGTGTTCCATATTCATATCTCCGCATTTCGGTTTATTCATTCGGTACAAAGCGAGGGACTTCCCGACGGGTCACCACCTGACTACCCCCCTCGTTTTATGCGCATCTCAAAGCGCAATCTGCTTCTTTCCTCCATAATCCTGTTTTTTCATGTGCCATCACGCCTTCTTCATAAACGCTTCGATCTGCTCCACATAGGCCTTTGGTTCAGCCGCCATGTAGCCACAGTGCTGGTATCCCGGTCGAATCTCAAGCTCCGCGTTCGGTATGTACATGGGAATCGTCTCCCTGGAATACATCCAGTCAAAATCCTTCTCACCGAAGTCCAGATGCAGCTTCTTCTGCTCGTTTTCGGTCAGCCTGTGCAGGTCATAATGGCAGCAGGCGTGGCAGATGTTGTCGATATCCTCCAGCGTGATTCGATCAAAATTCCTCGTCATCATCCTGGCAAAATCATATCCGTACATTTTTATCAGGGACGGTGAGGCCTCTACCTGTGTCTTTGCCAGCTTCTTCTTCCGGCTTCGGAACATCCGCTTCATGAACCATTCCGCAAAGCGCGCGTTTCTGGTCAGCGCCACGCCGTCGAACCAGGCGCGGGCAATGTGGAACGCAGGATCGAAGAAAAGCCGCCAGCCGACTGCCACGCCAAGGGATGCGCCGTAGACCAGGGCGATCTCCGTGCAGCCGCTCTCAAGCAAAAAAGAACGCAGCGCTTGAAACTCATCATCTGCGGAATGATATCCGTCCGCCCGGCCGTGTCCGCCCTGATCCGGCGCGATGATGTGATAATTGCCCTTGAAATACGGCTTCATCATATTGTACAAATCGCGACCGGAAACCATCATGGGTGCGAGAAGGATGATCGAGGGATCGCTCCTGCTGCCATACTCGTTGATAAACATAACTGTCCTCCTGATGTTAGTTTAATCTTACTACTTTCGAGGCTACAAATCAACCTTTTTCTGATTATAAAATGGAAAGCAAATCACTATCGGACACATATTTAATAGAAAATAAAAGGGCCGGCACTGAGCCGAACCCAGGAAATACGGTCCTCATTTATCAACAGTGCCCTGTATGACGATGGGCAGCAGGATGTCCCGCGGAAACATAAATGGGTGATGGTTTATCACAAGCTGATATGCGATAATGCAAGGCAAGATGATTATATATATATAGAAGGAACCCGTTCGAAACGCCATTTTTGGCAACTGATAATTGATTCCGCCGGCGCGGTGTAAAACCGTTACGATTCCCAATCCGGGAAACGCTCCCGGAAGGTGCCGAAGCAGTATTTTTCCATCACTGTATCGTATACCGCGTCGGCATACGCTTCCAGCTTTCCCTGGTCATACAGGTATTGCAGGATGGTGTAGCGGTCCCGGAAGGTGCGGCCCCGCAGGATGCCCTCCACGTACCGTTGCTTATCCGTCACGGTGAAGGGGATCCGTAACTGCCGCTGCAGCTGTTCGAGACGGTCAAAGGCGGGCAGGTATTTTTCGATCAGCGCCTTCACGGGGGCGTCTTCCGTTTCGCGGTACAGCTTGCGGAACAGCTCGATCGCGGTAAAGGTGCCTTCGCCCACCTCGATGCCGTGCAGGTTGGGCACCTTCCCTTCCTCCACGTCCATGACCTCCCAGGTTTGGCCGATCATGTGCTCCGTGCCGGAGGCGGGGCGGGAGGAGCCGCAGAAGGCGATGCATTCGCCGGAGAGGATCAGCCCTTCGCTGGCGGCGCGGATGGCGGCGGTGTCCCGGTCTTCCAGGCCGGCGGCGGCGGACACGCACTGGTCCGTGGCCTTGCGCACCATATCGGCGATCTGGCCGCAGTAGTATTCCCCGTTGCGGTCCCGGCTGATTTCCCAATCCAGGAGGGCCACGTACTTGCCGATCATGTCGCCCACGCCGGAGAGCAGCAGGGGATAAGGCGCTTCCCGATTGACCGACAGGTCGATGATGATGTGCCGGGCGATGGAGCAGTTATACACGATCTTTTTCCGCCCATTGAGCAACGGGGCCACCACGGAGGCGTAGCCATCCATGGAGGGGGCAGTTCCCACCACGCCATAGGGGATGCCCAAACGGTAGCTGACCATGCGGCAGGTGTCGTTCAGCGAACCGGAACCCACGGCCAGGATGTAATCCGGATTCAGCGACCACGCGTTGATGTCGTACACCGCCCGGTCCCGTCCCGCCTCGATCAGTACCTTGCCGATGCTCTCCGCGTTGGGCAGGGCGGGGGCGGGCAGCACCAGGGTGTGGGACAGGAGGCCCTTTTCCTGCAATATCTCTTCCACCCTCTGCCCGGCCACCCGGTAGGTGTTTTCGTCCGCAACCATGAAGATGCGGCGGTAGTCCTTCAGGATATCGCCCACCTTTTCGATGGCGTGGTCCGATACCTCGATCACCTCCGTGGGGATCTGGTGATGCCTTTGTACGCAGGCGCAGTCCATTTCAATCATGATGCTTCTCTCCTTTACCCGGCCATGGGATGAATGTGAGGCTTGCGACGGCAATCCAGCCCAAAGAGATCTCAACGCTTGTCGTGGATCCCCCTCCGCTTGATGCTTTCGGCGGGGGCGCTTCCGGGCCGTCGCCCGGCACGATCATTATATCAGATTGACAGGGGTATGGCAAATGAATCATGGTACAATGTGTGATTGTTTTGTGACAATCGATGTGCTATTATATACCCGTAAGAACGAAACAATGGACCGGCATTCAACGAAGCTTTGCATTAGGAGGTAACGGCTATGAATAGGACAATGACTATGAATAGATTACACTGATAATCCGTGGTGAGTTTCTGGAGATCACCGCGCTGAACGAGATGCACCTGAAGGCCGTGGCCGAGGGAAGAGTGAGGTACTGAGCGAAGGGCGCCGCGCGGACGAAGGCGCGGCAACGATGAAAACTGAAGACGCCCGCCGGGGCGGTGAAGCATGGAGACGCTGCGCGAATTGGAATGAAAGCGCGGCGTCTTCGTTTATGTACCGCAGAACTTCAACGGGTCGACGAAGAAGCTGTCGTCGTCGGTGTTGTTACCGTCGCGCATTTTCGGGGTTGCCGGAAACCACCATAAAAGAAGTGCAACCTGCCCGGAACGGGACATGTTTCATCTGGAAACACACTACAGCGTACCTGAATAATTCTGTCCCGCGCCGACGTATCCGAGGCATCCGCAGGCAGATCGTGAAATTGCCTGTGGATCGCATAACGTAAATTGATTGTTAACCAATAAGAGAAGAGGCTTGACATTGCCCGCGCTGCATGTTGTTATAATCTCACCAATTTAATAGTTTAAACCGTTGAAGCGGAGATAACGGCGGCGATGCCTTCACAGAGAGCCCGCGATGCTGAGAATCGGGCAGGAAACAAACCGTCAAATGGACCGCTGAGGGCGCGGGGAAATGCCCGGAGGGGCAGAGTATCACGCGACGTGGGGCATACGTCAGTTGCCGGGGATATGTTGGTATCCCGCAAAGCGCACGGGTTCGCCCCGTGAATTCAAGGTGGCACCGCGGATAATTGATTTATTCGTCCTTGACAGCAGCGCTGTCAGGGACGTTTTTTATGGAGGTGACGCAGATGAAGATATTCCCGAGCCTGGAGGAGGCCAGGGGCTATGCGGCTTCCGGCAAGTACCGGGTGCTGCCGCTGAGCTGCGAGATGCTTTCCGACCGGCTGACGCCCATCGAATGCCTGCGCATACTGAAGGGCGTGTCCACCCACTGCTATCTGTTGGAATCCGCCGAGGACCGGGAGCGGTGGGGACGGTATACCTTCCTGGGCTTTGACCCGGTGCTGGACGTCACCTGTCTGAACGGGGAGATGAAGGCGGGCAGCCTGCGGATGCGCACGGATGATCCCTCGGCGGTGCTGCGGCAGATCCTGGCGGACTACAAGAGCCCGCGCCTGCACGGGCTGCCGCCCTTTACCGGCGGGCTCGTCGGCTACTTCGCCTACGATTACCTGGGCTACAGCGAGCCTTCGGTCCGCATGGACGTGGCGGATTCCGAGCACTTTCAGGATGTGGACGTGATGCTGTTCGATAAGGTGATCGCCTTCGATCACTTCCGCCAGAAGATCGTGCTGATCGTCAACATGCGGCTGGACGACGTGGACACCGGCTACAGCAAGGCGGCACTGCAGCTTAAACAGCTGCGCGAGCTGCTGCTGACAGGCAAGCGCCAAGAGGGACCCGGCGGCCATATGACCGGCCCCGTGGAGCAGCTCTTCAACGAAGCGCAATACTGCGACATGGTGGAAAGGGCGAAGGGGCACATCCGGGAGGGCGACATCTTCCAGATCGTGCTGTCCAACCGGCTTTCCGCGCCCTTTGAGGGGAGCCTGCTCAATGCTTACCGCATACTGCGCACCATCAACCCGTCGCCCTACATGTTCTATTTCAGCGGCACCGATGTGGAGGTGGCCGGGGCGTCGCCGGAGACGCTGGTGAAGCTGGAGAACGGCGTACTGCATACCTTTCCGCTGGCCGGTACGCGGCCGAGGGGCATGACGGAGGAAGAGGACATGGCGCTGGAGGCGGAGCTGCTGGCGGACGAGAAGGAGCTGGCCGAGCACAACATGCTGGTGGACCTGGGCCGCAACGACCTGGGCCGGATCAGCAGGTTCGGCACGGTGAAGGTGGAAAAGCTTCACTCCATCGAGCGCTTCTCCCATGTGATGCACATCGGCAGCACCGTGCGGGGCGAGATCCGGGAGGACCGCGACGCCCTGGACGCCATCCAGGCGGTGCTTCCCGCGGGCACCCTCTCCGGCGCGCCGAAGCTGCGGGCGTGCCAGCTGATCGGCGAATTGGAGAACAACAAGCGGGGGATCTACGGCGGGGCCATCGGCTACATTGATTTCACCGGAAACATGGATACCTGCATCGCCATCCGCATCGCCTGGAAAAAGAACGGCCGGGTGTTCGTGCGCAGTGGCGCGGGCATCGTGGCGGATTCCGTGCCGGAGAAGGAATACCAGGAGTGCATCAACAAGGCCAGGGCTGTGGTGAACGCGTTGGAACAGGCCGGGGAGGTGACGGGATGATCCTGCTGATCGATAACTATGACAGCTTCTCCTACAATCTCTATCAGCTGGTGGGAGAGCTGGACCCGGATATCAGGGTGGTGCGCAACGATGCGCTGACGGTGGAACAGATCGCGGCGCTCCGCCCGGAGCGGATCATCATCTCCCCCGGGCCGGGCAGGCCTGAGGATGCGGGAAACATCGTTGAAGTCGCCGGGGAATTGTCCGGAAAGGTCCCCATCCTGGGCGTGTGCCTGGGCCACCAGGCGATCTGTGCCGCCTTCGGGGCGACGGTGACCTACGCCGGGCGCTTGATGCACGGCAAGCAGTCCGACGCGGAGCTGGATTTGAACTGCCCGCTGTTTACGGGCTTGCCGCCGGTTGTGCCCGTGGCGCGCTACCACTCCCTTGCCGCCGACCCGGCTACCCTGCCGGCGAGCCTGAAGGTGACGGCCGTGACGGGGGAGGGGGAGATAATGGCCGTACAGCACACAAGGCATCCCACCTTCGGCGTGCAGTTCCACCCGGAATCCATACTGACGCCGGACGGGAAACGGATGCTGAAGAACTTCATTGAAATATAAGGAGGCAGCGCCATGATTAAGGAAGCCATCGTGAAGATCGTGAACAAGGAGGACCTGACCTACGACGAAGCCTATGCCGTGATGAACGAGATCATGTCCGGCGAGACATCACCCACCCAGAACGCGGCATTCCTGGCGGCGCTGTCCACCAAGAGCGCCCGGGCCGAGACCACCGACGAAATCGCCGGCTGCGCCGCCGCCATGCGGGACCACGCCACGAAGGTGGACCCCGGCATGGAGGTGTTTGAGATCGTGGGCACCGGCGGCGACAACGCGCACAGCTTCAACATTTCCACCTCGGCGGCGCTGGTGTGCGCCGCGGGCGGCGTGAAGGTGGCCAAGCACGGCAACCGGGCGGCATCGTCCCTGTGCGGTACGGCGGATTGCCAGGAGGCGCTGGGCATCAACATCCAGCAGAGCCCGAAGCGCTGTGTGGAGCTGCTGAACGAGGCGGGCATGTGCTTCTTCTTCGCCCAGAAATACCATACCTCGATGAAATACGTCGGTGCGATCCGCAAGGAGCTGGGCTTTCGCACGGTGTTCAACATCCTGGGGCCGCTGACCAATCCCGCCTCGCCCCGAACCATGCTGCTGGGCGTGTACGACGACTACCTGGTGGAGCCGCTGGCGCAGGTGCTGATCAACCTGGGCGTGCGGCGGGGCATGGTGGTGTACGGCATGGATAAGCTGGACGAAATCAGCCTTTCCGCGCCGACCCACGTCTGCGAGTTCAGGGACGGCTGGTTCAAGTCCTACACAATAAAGCCCGAGGATTTCGGCATGGAGCGGTGCCGGAAATCCGACCTGCTGGGCGGCAGCCCGGAGCAGAACGCCGAGATCACCCTTGGCATCCTTCAAGGCGAAAAGGGCCACAGGCGCAATGCCGTGCTGCTGAACGCCGGAGCGGGGCTGTACCTGAACGGCAAGGCCGACAGCCTCGAGGCGGGCATTCGACTGGCGGGCGAGCTGATCGACAGCGGCAGGGCCATGGCGACGCTCCGGAGGGTGATCGAAGTCAGCAACCGGCCGGAGGAAGAGGCATGAATATACTGGATCAACTGGCCTGCCACGCCCGGCAGCGCGTGGCGGCGGCAAAGGCGATCCTGCCCATGGCCGGGATAAGGCGTGAGGCGCTGGCCATGGCGAAGGGGGATTTCCCCTTTGAAAGGGCGCTGTCCGGGGATGACCTTGCCTTTATCTGCGAATGCAAAAGGGCGTCCCCCTCCAAGGGCATGATCGCGCCGGAGTTTCCCTATTTGGACATCGCGCAGGCCTACGAGGCAGCCGGCGCGGATGCCATCTCCGTGCTGACGGAACCGAAGTGGTTCCTGGGCAGCGACAGCTACCTGCGGGAAATCGCCGGGCGGGTTTCCGTTCCCTGCCTGCGGAAGGACTTTACCGTGGACGAGTACATGCTCTACGAGGCGAAGCTGCTGGGCGCGTCGGCGGCGCTGCTGATCTGCGCGATACTTGACCGGGCGCGGCTGAAGGACTATATCCAGGTCTGCGACGGCCTGGGCCTGTCCGCGCTGGTGGAGGTCCACGACGCGGCGGAGGCGGAGATGGCGCTTGAGGCGGGGGCCAGGATCGTGGGCGTCAACAACCGGAATCTGAAGGACTTCACCGTGGATGCCGGCAACAGTCAGCGCCTGCGGGCGATCATCCCAGCGGAGGTATTGTTCGTATCCGAGAGCGGCGTAAAGGACGCGGGCGATGTGCGGATCGCCCGGGATATCGGCGCGGACGCGGTGCTGGTGGGCGAGGCGCTGATGCGCTCGCGGGACAAGCGGGCGAAGCTCGCGGAATTGCGGGGCGGCGCATGACCAGGATCAAGCTGTGCGGGCTGACGCGGCCCTGCGATATCGAATGGGTCAACGTGCTGGCGCCGGATTACATCGGCTTCGTGTTCGCGAAAAGGAGCAGGCGCTGCGTTACGCCCGACCGGGCAAGGTCCTTGCGCGGGGAGCTGGACCCGGGCATCCGCGCCGTGGGCGTGTTCGTGAACGAGGTTCCGGAGGCCGTGTCGGCGCTGCTGAACGACGGGATCATCGACATCGCCCAGCTTCACGGCGGCGAGGATGAGACCTATGTCAGGGCCCTGCGGAAGCTGACGGCCAAGCCCCTGATCCAGGCGTTCCGCATAGACGCACCGGCGGACCTGGACCGGGCGAGGGCGAGCATTGCCGATCACATCCTGCTGGACAGCGGCGCGGGGGGAACGGGAACGGCCTTTGACTGGTCGCTGTTGAAGGGCTTCGACCGGCCCTGCTTCCTGGCCGGCGGGCTTGACCCGGGGAACGTGGCGCAGGCCGTCAGAGCCGTCCGTCCCTTTGCCGTGGACGTGTCCAGCGGCATCGAGACGGACGGCGTGAAGGATGTTTTGAAGATGACCGCGTTTGTGAACGCGGTGCGAAATGCAGATCAGGAGGGATAGAATATGACCAATCCCAACGGGCGCTTTGGCATCCACGGCGGGCAGTACATCCCGGAGACGCTGATGAATGCCGTGATCGAGCTGGAGGCGGCTTATAACCGGGCCAAGGCGGACCTCTCGTTTCAGGCGGAGCTGACTGAATTATTCAACGAATACGCGGGGCGTCCCAGCCGGCTGTACTTCGCCCGGCGCATGACCGCGGACCTGGGCGGCGCGAAGATCTATCTGAAGCGGGAGGACCTGAACCACACCGGGGCCCACAAGATCAACAACGTGCTGGGGCAGGCGCTGCTGGCGAAGCGCATGGGCAAGACCCGGCTGATCGCCGAGACCGGCGCGGGCCAGCACGGCGTGGCCACCGCCACCGCCGCGGCGCTGCTGGGCATGCAATGCGTGGTGTACATGGGCAGGGAGGATACGATCCGGCAGGCGCTGAACGTGTACCGGATGCGGCTGCTGGGTGCCGAGGTCATCCCGGTGGATACCGGCACCGGCACGCTGAAGGACGCTGTATCCGCCGCCATGCGGGAGTGGACGAACCGCATATCCGATACCCACTACTGCCTGGGCAGCGTCATGGGGCCGCATCCGTTTCCCACCATCGTGCGGGATTTCCAGGCGATCATTTCGCGGGAGATCAAGGCGCAGCTCCTGGAAAAGGAGGGGCGGCTGCCCGACGCGGTGCTGGCCTGCGTGGGCGGCGGCAGCAACGCCATCGGCGCGTTCTACCATTTTATAAAGGATGAGGGCGTGCGGCTCATCGGCTGCGAGGCCGCGGGGCGGGGCACAGACAGCTTCGAAACGGCCGCCACCATCGCCACTGGCAAGCTGGGCATCTTCCACGGCATGAAGAGCTACTTCTGCCAGGATGAGTACGGACAGATCGCGCCGGTGTATTCCATCTCGGCCGGTCTCGATTATCCCGGCATCGGCCCGGAGCACGCATGGCTGCACGATACGGGGCGGGCGGAATACGTGCCCGTCACCGACGAGGAGGCCGTCGACGCCTTCGAATACCTGTCCCGCATGGAGGGCATCATTCCCGCCATCGAGTCGGCCCATGCCGTGGCCTTCGCCATGAAGCTGGCCCCGACGATGGGCAGGGATCAGATCATGGTCATCAACATCTCGGGCCGTGGCGACAAGGATTGCGCCGCCATCGCCCGCTACAGGGGGGAGAATATCAGTGAATAGGATTGAAAGCGCTTTTCAGAACGGCAAGGCGTTCATCGCCTTCATCACCTGCGGCGATCCCGATCTTGAAACCACGGCGGCAAGCGTGCGGGCGGCGGTGCGGGGCGGCGCGGACCTGATCGAGCTGGGCATCCCCTTCTCTGATCCAACCGCCGAGGGCCCTGTGATCCAGGCCGCCAACGAACGGGCGCTGAAGGGCGGCGTGACCACCGACAAGGTTTTTGAAATGGTGAAGCGGCTGCGGGAAGACGTATCGGTGCCCATGGTTTTTATGACCTACGCGAACGTGGTGTATTCCTGCGGCATCGAGCGCTTCTGCGACAGGTGCGCCGAGGCGGGCATCGACGGCATGATACTGCCCGATGTGCCCTATGAGGAGAAGGAGGAGTTCGCCCCGGCATGCCGCGCGCGGGGGCTGAGCTTTATAAGCCTCATCGCCCCCACCAGTGAGAACCGCGTGGCCATGATCGCCAGGGAGGCCGAGGGATTCTTGTACATCGTGTCTTCCATGGGCGTCACCGGCGTTCGCAGCGAGATCACCACCGACATCGGCGCGATGGTGAAGGTCGTGCGGGAGAATACGGCCATTCCCTGCGCCGTGGGCTTTGGCATATCCACCCCGGCGCAGGCGAAGAGGATGGCCGACCTCTCCGACGGGGCCATCGTTGGCAGCGCCATTGTGCGGCTGATTGCCGGGCATGGGCAGGACGCCCCGGAATATGTGTATGAATACGTGAAATCGATGAAGGAGGGCATGGGCGCGTGATACGACAGCTGTCCATATTCGCGGAAAACAAAAAAGGCGCCATGCACCGGGTGACCCGGGTGCTGGCGGACACAGGCATCAATATGAACACGCTGGTCACCAACGACAGTGCGGAATTCGGCATCATCCGCATGCTGGTGAGCGATACGGACGCGGCATTGGCGTGCATGCAGGCGGCGGGATACCTGTGCCACGTGGATGCCGTGGTGGCGGCGGAGATCGGGGACGAGTGCGGTAGCCTGAACGCGCTGCTGGAGACCCTGAGCAATGGCAACATCAACCTGGATTACCTGTATGTGACCTATTCCGGCCTCAGCAAGCAGCCCGTGGCCATACTGCGCACCCAGGACATCATGGAGGTGGAGGCTTTTTTGCAGGGCAAGGGATACAATCTGCTGGAACGGCTGGACTGAAAAAGGCGGGCTGTGCCCGTCTTTCAGTATTCCGCCAGTCGGAGAATCAGCTCCCGCGTCTTTTCCCAGCCCAGGCAGGGATCGGTGATGGACCTGCCGTACACGCCCTCGCCGGGCTTCTGGCATCCGTCCTCCAGATAGCTTTCCACCATCAGGCCCTTGACCAGGCGGCGGATGTCCCCGGACAGCGAGCGGCTGTGCATCACATCCTTGCAGATGCGGATCTGCTCCAGATATCGCTTGCCGGAGTTGTTGTGGTTGGCGTCCACGATCACGGCGGGGTTCTGAAGGCCGCTCTTTTCGTACAGCTCCAGCAGCTGACACAGGTTTTCGTAGTGGTAGTTGGGGTGGGAGCGCCCGAAGTTGTCCACGAATCCCCGAAGAATCGCGTGGGCGAGGGGATTGCCGGGGGTGTGCACCTCCCAGCTGCGGTAGATGAACTCCTGGGGGCTCTGGGCGGCGGCGATGGAATTCATCATCACGGTGATGTCCCCGGCGCTGGGGTTCTTCATGCCCGTCGCCACGCCCAGTCCGCTGGCCACCAGGCGATGCTCCTGATTCTCCACGGAACGCGCGCCGACGGCCACATAGCCCAAAAGATCGGAAAGATAGCTGTAATTGGACGGGTACAGCATCTCGTCGGCACAGCTGAAGCCCGTCTCCCGAAGGATGCGGGTGTGCAGCTCCCGTATGGCGATGATGCCCGCCAGCAGGTCTTCGCCCTTGTCGGGGTCGGGCTGGTGCAGCATGCCCTTGTAGCCCACGCCCTTGGTGCGGGGCTTGTTGGTGTACACCCGGGGCACGAGCAGCAGCCGCTCCCGCACCTGCGCGTCGACCTCTGAAAGCCTGTGCATGTAATCCAGCACGGCGTCCTCCCGGTCGGCGGAACAGGGGCCGATGATCAGCAGCAGGCGGTCGTCCCTTCCCGTAAGGATATCCGCGATCTGCCCGTCCCGAGCCTCTTTTTGCCGCTTCATGGCCTTGCCGATGGGATAATCCCGCAGCAGCTCCTGGGGCAGCGGCATCTTGCGCACGAATTCCATTTGCATATGCGACCTCTTGTTTCTGTCAGGAAAGCAGTATCCTGTCGTTGGCGAAGGCTTCGCCGCTGGCCCTGGCGAAGGCGTCCATCAGCATCTCCACGGTGAGATGCTTTTTTTCTTCCCCGGAAACGTCGAGTATCACCCGGCCCTCGTTCATCATCACCAGCCGGTTGCCGTAGCGTATGGCATCGCGCATGTTGTGGGTGACCATCAGGGTCATCAGGTTGTTCTCGGTCACGATCTGCTCGGAGAGCGCCAGCACCTTCTGGGCGGTGCGGGGGTCCAGCGCGGCGGTGTGCTCGTCCAGCAGCAGCAGCTTGGGCTTTTTGAGCGCCGCCATCAAAAGCGTCAGCGCCTGGCGCTGGCCGCCGGAGAGCAGGCCCACCTTCGCGGTCATGCGGTCCTCCAGGCCCAGGCCCAGCTTCGCCAGCTTTTCCCTGTAGGTCTCGCGCTCCTGCCGGGTGATGCCGGCCTTCAACGTGCGCTTTTGGCCCCGGCGGGCGGCGAGGGCCAGGTTCTCCTCGATCTGCATGGTGGCGGCGGTGCCGGTCATGGGGTCCTGGAACACCCGCCCCAGCAGCGCGGCGCGGCGGTACTCCGGCAGATGGGTGATCTCGTAGCCGTCGATGGCGATGCGCCCACTGTCGATGGGCCATACGCCGGCGATGGCGTTCAGCATGGTGCTCTTTCCAGCGCCGTTGCCGCCGATCACGGTCACGAAATCGCCGTCCGCGAGGCGCAGGTTCACCTCGTCCAGCGCCACCTTCTCATTGACGGTCTTTGGGTTGAAGGTCTTCCGAACGTTCACCAGCTCAAGCATGGCCCCTGCCCCCTTTCCTGTTGCCCTTCCAGTAGGGCACGGCCAGGAACACGGCCACGATCAGCGCCGACAGCAGCTTCAGCAGGTTCGTGTTCAGCCCCAGCCACAGCACGATCTGTATGACGATGTAGTAGATCACCGCGCCGATGGCCACGCCGGCCAGCTTCAGCGCGAAGTTCCGGAACAGCTTTCCGAACAGCACGTCGCTGATGATGACGGCGGCCAGGCCGATCACGATGGCGCCGCGGCCCATGTTCACATCCACAAAGCCCTGGTAGTGGGACAGCATGGCCGATGACAGCGCCACGATGCCGTTGGAGATCATCAGGCCCAGGATCTTGCAGACGTTCGTGTTGATGCCCTGGGCGCGGCTCATGGCGGCGTTGGCGCCGGTGGCGCGCAGGCTGCTGCCCAGCTCCGTTCCGAAGAACCAGTACAGCACCGCGATCACCAGTGCCAGCACGACAAGGGAGGTGAGTATCGGGTTGGACAGGCTCAGCTCCCGCACGTTCCGCTGGCTGACGATCAGCGCGTACTTGGTGACGTTGATGCCCTGGTTGGCCTTGAAGCCCATGATGGCCAGGTTGATGGAATACAGCGAAAGCTGGGTCAGTATGCCGGACAGGATCGGCGGGATGCCCATGGCCGTGTGGAAGATGCCGGTCATCAGGCCCGCCAGCATGCCCGCCAGCACCGCGCACGCGAGCGCCAGCCACACGTTGCAGCCGTTCAGCATCAGCATCACGCACACCGCGCCGCCGGTGGCCATGCTGCCGTCCACAGTCAGGTCCGCCAGGTCCAGCACCTTGTAGGTGATGTACACGCCGATGGCCATGATGCCCCAGATGAGGCCCTGGGCGACCGCACCGGGCAGAGAATTGAGCAACGAAGTCAGGTTCAAGGTGATTCCTCCAAACAGATATGGGAGGGGGAGCGGCCCCCTCCCGATGATGGGTTACTGAATGGCGACATAGTCCTCGGGAACGGTCACGCCCAGAAGCTCGCAGAGCTCGGCGTTGTATTCCTTGGTGATGTTGGGGGCAAAGGCGACGTCCAGCGTGGCGACATCAGCGCCGTTCACCAGCACCTCATAGGCCATTTCGCCGGTGGCGTAGCCCAGGTCGTAGTAGCTGATGGACAGGGTGGCCACGCCGCAGCCCTTGCAGATGCCCTCTTCACCGGCGATCACCGGCTTGGCGGCGGGCTCCACCACGTTGCGGATGGCCTCGGTGCAGGAGGCGGCGGTGTTGTCGGTGGGAATGTAGATCACATCGCAGCCGTCGCAGGCCGACTGGGCGACGGAGGCCACGTCGTTGGAGTCGGCGAAGGTGTATTCCACGGTCTCGTAGCCCAGATCGGTGAGATACCCGGTGATCACGTCCACCTGGTACTTGCTGTTCGGCTCGGCGGAGCAGTAGAGCAGGCCCACGGTCTTGGCGTCCGGGAACAGCTCGTTCAGCATCGCGGCCTGCTCGTCCAGCGGGGCCAGGTCCGAGGTGCCGGACACATTGATGCCCGTCGCGCCGGTCCAATCGTCGATCAGCAGGGCGGTGGCATAGTCGGTGACGGACGTGCCCAGGATCGGGATGTCGCCGGTGGCGGCCACGGCGGCCTGGAGCGCCGGGGTGGCGTTGGCCATGATCAGGTCCACATTGGCAGAGACGAAGCCGTTCACGATGGTGGAGCAGGTGTTGGTATCACCGGAGGCGTTCTGCACGTCAAAGGTGACGGCGTCCGGCAGCTTGGCGGTCAGGGCGTCCTGGAAGCCCTGGGTGGCGGCGTCCAGCGCGGGATGCTGTACCAGCTGGCACACGCCCACGGTGTAGGTCTCTTCGGCAACGGCAGCCATGCCCAGGCAGAGCATGACGGCGACGAGGATGGCGAGCAGCTTCTTCATAACGGGGTTCCTCCTAAGATAAAATATATCATAAAAGCGGCCCTCCCATCCGGAGAGCCGCTTCAATGATCCCATGGTCCATGTCCGCGATTCTTCAGATGGGCACTGGTGTAAACCAAAAGCCAAAAACGCCAAAAAACAGCTGCGCGAAGATAAATCGCACAGCATTATTGGCGGACATCACACAGGAAACGCATGTCTATTCCCACCTTTCCTGTGTGTTTGATTCGCATTATAACATGATTTCTTTCAAAGTCAATACCGTATTACTTTGCTAATACGTTAAATTTCGATACAGCCAAGCGGCCCGTTCGCCTGGCGCCGCACCGATGATCCCGAAACAAACAGCGCGCGCGCAGCCCACCGGGATATGCGGGAGCAATAGAATATCAATACAGCAGCCATGCCATTGTGCCGGCAATGCCCCTTGAACAGATGCCCGGTCGGGGCCTGTCGGAGACGGCCGTCCGGGGAGCCGGAAATCAATGGATTTTTTCGAGCCGGAGACGGCCGTCCGGGGAGCCGGAAATCAATGGATTTTTTCGAGCCGATTTGATGTTTTTTATTAAGTTGACTTGACAACTCTACCGACCACGGTATATAAATAGCATTGGATAAATCTGTTAGATTGGGAGGATGATTGGCATGAAGCGTACGCTGAAGAGAACACTGGCACTGTTGCTGGCGCTGCTGCTGGCCGTGCCGACGGTTGTCCTGGCGGAGGAGCCCGCGGAGCAGGCTGTGACGCTCGGGGTCGAGGCCCTCGAAGCCGTATCCGCCGGGGATGACATGGTTATCAATCCCGACATCGATCCGGCGGTCGGGGAAGCGGGGGGGGGGAGAGATCCCGCTGTTCGATCCTTCGGACGGATCCGATGAGGATCTGCTCCCGACGGACTTGATCCCGCCGGAGCCGGACGCCGTTGTGACGTATTGCTTCATCGCGGAGGATACGCTGCTTTCCGAGCAGCCCGCGTTGGAGGGCGAGGAGATATCCCGCCCTGCCGATCCCGTCGCGCCGGAGGGCTATGCCTTTGTGGGCTGGTTCCTGGAGGACGGGACCCGGCTGTTTGAGGACGGCCCCGTGATCGCGCATCCGGATGGGATGAGCCCGGAGGTCAATGTGCTCGCGCGGTTTGAAGAGCAGCGCGAGGAGATCGCCGAGGA
>CACYWI010000031.1 GCA_902778045.1 uncultured Eubacteriales bacterium | reverse complement strand
CTTGGGGTCGGTGGACAGGGTGGTCTTGCCGGTGCCGGACAGGCCGAAGAAGATGGCGGTGTTCTTGCCTTCCATATCGGTGTTGGCGGAGCAGTGCATCGAGGCGATGCCCTTCAGCGGCAGGTAGTAGTTCATCATGCTGAACATGCCCTTCTTCATCTCGCCGCCGTACCAGGTGTTGATGATGACCTGCTCACGGCTGGTGACGTTGAAGGCCACGACGGTCTCGCTGTTCAGGCCCAGCTCCTTGTAGTTCTTGCACTTGGCCTTGGAGGCGGTGTACACCACGAAGTCCGGCTCGAAGGCGGCCAGCTCTTCATCGGTGGGCTTGATGAACATGTTGCGCACGAAGTGAGCCTGCCAGGCGACCTCCATGATGAAGCGGATGGCCATGCGGGTGTCCTTGTTCGCGCCGCAGAAGGCGTCCACGACGTACAGCTTCTTGTTGCCGCACAGCTGATCCTTGGCCAGCTTCTTCACGACCTCCCAGGTCTGCTCGGTCATGGGATGGTTGTCGTTCTTGTAGCCCTCGGTGGTCCACCACACGGTGTCCTTGCTGTTCTCGTCCATGACGATGTACTTGTCCTTGGGGGAGCGGCCGGTGTAGATGCCGGTCATCACGTTGACAGCGCCCAGCTCGGTCTCCACGCCCACGTCATAGCCCGTCAGGGAAGGATCCATCTCGGCCTTGTACAGGTCCTCGTAGGAGGGATTGTAGACGATCTCGGTCGTGCCGGTAATGCCGTATTTGGTCAGATCGATATTAGCCATATAGCATCAAACCTCTTTCTCAAAGATTTGGCATAAGTATACCATGGATATTGTTAAGCCATCAATCTTTTACGGCGTTATGAGGTTAAGATTCAATAACGACGCAAAAGAGTATGATTTTGGGAACCCGACTTAGGGTGTGTTTCTAAATGCTGGGAGATGCCGCAGGTTTACTGGCGGTAAATCAAGGGAAACCAACGCAGAAATGCAGTCAAAGACGCCGAAAATGCGCTTCAGGCATTTTAGAAACACGCCCTAGAACTGGAAGTAGATGAACGGGTTGTACGCGCCGGAGGCCAGCGACAGCATGCACAGCACCAGCAGCGTCGGCACACAGGCCAGCGACAGCCGCTCCCGGGCCCGCTCGCCCAGCCGGTCCGCGGCGAGGCGGGGGAGGCCCGAGGCCAGCAGGCAGCCCAGCGCCAGCGCCAGCACGGCGTGGGGGTCCAGGCTGTACAGGGGCCGCGCGTCGCCCGACACCAGGCCGCGCAGGTAGCCAAGCGCCGCCGTCATGCTCTCGGCCCGGAACACCACCCAGCCCACCATGACCATAAGCAGCGTCGCCGCCCGCTGGAGCGCCCGCAGCGCCATGCTTTCAGAGCGCCTGTAGCCCAGCAGCACGCCCAGCGCCAGCAGCGCGCCGTAGTACAGGCCCCACACCAGGTAGGTGAAGCCCGCGCCGTGCCAGATGCCCGTCACCAGGAACACGACCAGCAGGTTCAGCATGTGCCGCGCCTTGCCGCGTCGACTGCCGCCCAGGGGGATGTACAGGTAGTCCCGGAACCAGGTGGACAGGCTGATGTGCCAGCGCCGCCAGAAGTCCTGCACGGTCACGGCGGTGTAGGGGGCGTTGAAGTTCTCGGGATAGGTGAAGCCGAACATCGCCCCGAGGCCGATGGCCATGTCCGAATAGCCGGAGAAGTCGAACAGGATCTGCAGCGAATAGGCGATCGCGCCGATCCACGCGGCGGATGCGGTCAGCCCCGCAGTGGAGAAGGCCTCGTCGGCCACCACGGCCACGGCGTTGGCGATCAGCACCTTCTTGCCAAGACCCGCGGCAAAGCGCTTCAGGCCCCGCCAGAAGCCCTCCAGCGTCTCCCTGCGCCCGTCCAGCTGGGCGGCCACCGCGTCGTAGCGCAGTATCGGGCCCGCGATCAGCTGGGGAAAGAAGGAGATGTACAGCGCCAGCCTGACCCAGCTGCGCTGCGCGGGCACGTCGCCCCGGTACACGTCGATCACATAGGAAAGCGCCTGGAACGTGTAAAAGGAGATGCCGATGGGCAGCGCGATCTCCGGCACGGCCAGCCCCAGCCCCAGCAGCCGGTTCGCCGTGCGGGCGCAGAAGCCCAGGTACTTGAACGCGAACAGCGCGCCCAGGTTCACCGCGAGCGCCAGCGCCATCAGCCCCCTGCGCGCGCCGGGTGCCTTCGCGCGGCCCAGCCCCAGCCCGCACAGGTAGTTGCAGGTGATGCTGGCCAGCATCAGCAGCAGGTACGCCGGCCCGCCCCAGCCGTAGAAGGCCAGGCTGAACACCAGCAGCCAGCCGTTGCGCCAGCCCCGCGGCAGTATGTAGTACAGCCCCAGCACCAGCGGCAGCGCGATCGTCAGGAAGGTCATCGAGCTAAATACCATCGTACACCCTCCTCATCGCGGAATCGAAGTCCCCGTCCCCGTCGAAGTCCCCGTCCTCGTCGTCCTCATCGGAATCGAAGCCGTCTTCCTCCTCGTCGAAGGCCTCATCCTCGTCGAAGTCCTCATCCTCGTCGTCCTCGTCGGAATCGAAGAAGTCGTCGTCCTCGTCCATCTCGACAAATGCGCTGCGGTCCGACAGGGTATCGCCGCGGTCAAACGCCTCCTCGTCCTCCGGCGCTTCATAGCTGAGATCGGCCCCGGTCATCAGGTAGTCCCGTATGTTGTGCTCGCAGATCAGCACCAGCACGTCGTCGGCGGCATGGCCCGACTCCAGGGGGTAGGACCAGATCATCTCGCAGCGGCCGTAGGCGTCGGCCAGCCAGGGACCGACGGCGGTGCCGAAGGAATCCCGGAACACGGTCAGCCGGCCCTCGCCGCCGCCGGACAGCGTGAAGGCCCGCTGGCCGAAGTCTCCCGCGGGCAGCGCGTGGTCCGGCACGACCTCGGGCACGTCCTCCGGCAGCGCCCCGGACAGCCCCATCAGCCGGGCCAGCTCGCCTTCCGTAAAGGGCTCGTCCGCCCCGACGGCATAGCCGCAGCCCTCCGCGCCGGTGGCCTCCAGTATGGCTTCGGCGGCGATGGCCGCGCCGAGGGCGTTCCAGTGGGTGTCGGTCTTGTAGAAGACCAGCCGGTCGCCCTTCGCGGCCTCCGTCAGCGGCCCGACAAGGTCGACCCAGGTGATGGGCAGGTCCTCGCAGGCGGCCTTCAGCAGGGGCAGGTTGCCCTCATCATCCCGCGCGGGATACCGGTCCGGCATGAACTGCGGGTACACCGTGCTCTTGTTGGGCACGACCGCCAGGAACACCCGCGCGCCCTGGCGCTCGTAGACCTCGGCAAAGGCGCGCAGGTTTTCGGCGATGGCGCGCAGCTCGTCCTGCGTCAGCCGTCCCTCGCCGGTGTAGTCGGGCACGGTGGGGGTAAAGTACAGCCAGTCGCCCTTGCCAACCACCACCTGCGCGTTGGCGGGGGAGCGCAGCAGCCGGTAGTTCAGCCAGGCGTTGGCCCGCACGGCGGCGTTGCGCAGGGCAAAGTGGTCGCACAGCCAGGCCTCGAAATCCTCGTCAAAGCCGGCGTTCAGCCCGCCTTCATCGTCCGTGAGGGCGGGATAGTCCGCAAGCAGGCGGTTCTCCGCGGTGGACTGGCGGGAGCCCAGCACCGGCATGGCCGCGAAGGGCAGTACCAGCAGCGCCATGCACAGCGCGATGACCGCGACGCGCGCTTTTTTCATCGAAAGCCTCCTTAAGCAAGAGAATCCTGAAAAATGGCATTGCCCGCGGGGGCAACGCCATTATTCACCGGCCGAAGCGCGAGAGCCTCAGTTGATCGAGAACATGATCCTGGAGATCTTCCGCACCGTCTTGCCCTTGCTATTCTTGGAGCTCTTGGTGAAGATGTCCAGAATGTAATCGCCGTACTTCAGGTTATTGGGATTGCCGTTGGTATAGAATACCTGGTCGCTGCTGAGCTTATAGCACTTCTTGCCGTACAGATCCTTGATCTTGGAGCTGCTGGCGCCGACCTTCAGCCCGGCGATGGTGGGCACGGTGGATTTGGTCAGGGTGATGCTGATGATCTGCTCGCTGGTCTTCTTGGCGCTCTTGTAGCGGGTCTCGATGGTGATGCCCTTGCTGGCAAACTTGTACAGCTTTCCGCCATAGGGCATGTTGTCGCACGGGGCCACCTTGCCGGTCTTGACGCTGCTGCCGAACGCGTTCTTCATCTGCTTCAGGGTGACGGTCGCGCCCAGCTTGAAGGTCTTGCCGCCGTACTTGACGCCGGCGGCGCTCTTCTTGAACGACGCGGCCAGGCAGGCCGTGCTGGAAAGGACCAGCATCAGCACCAGGATCAGGGCGCTGACGCGGGTGATGGTTTTGCGATTGACAAGCTGCATGTGATTTCCCTCCATATCTTATTGATCGTTGGTGGTTCAGAAGCCCTTGACCGCCACGGTCCTGGGCTTCAGGGCTTCCTTCAGGTCGTTCTTCTTCTCGCCGTCGACGATGACCACGGTGGTGCCGTTGGGGCAGTTTCTGTACACCCACTCGGCGTCGTTGCTCTTCAGGCGCACGCAGCCGGCGGAGGCGCGGTCGCCCAGCCGCTTCACGGTGTACTGGCGGATCGTATGGTCCTTGTTGTACAGCGGGGAATGGAAGTAGTAGCCGCTGCGGTACACCGAGGGCCAGCGTATGGTGTCGCCGCTGGGGCCGGGATAGGTGTACCATTCGCCCTTGTGGCCCTGGATCGTGTAGGTTCCGTTGCGGGTCCTGTCGTAATTCAGGCCGCTGGAGCAGATCATGTGGCGCAGGGGCAGCGTGTACTTGCCCTTCTTGTCCTTGATGTAGGCGGTGACCACCTGGGCCCGCTTGTTCACCAGCAGTATGATGCCGGTGCTGCTGGTCTTGTCGCTGGCCGGCAGCACGTTGTCCTGCATGCCCGTCCACAGGTTGACCGGCTTGCAGAAGGGCGTGTCCTCGATGCCGTTCCACACGGGGCGGATCTTGTAGGAATACAGCTTCGTGGGCGCCAGCGTATCGGCGAACCAGGTTTCCTTCGTGGTGCCGATCAGCTTGTACTTGGTGGAGGGCAGGGAGGCCCGCCACACCTGATAGCTGGTTGCGCCCAGGGAGGCGGTCCAGGTGATGTTCATGTGGTCGGTGGGGCCGTACTTGAAGCTCTCCTCCATGAAGACCTTCGCGTCGGTCACCGGGCCCAGCAGCTGCACGGCCTTCGTGGCGCCGCCGAGGCGGTCGCCCAGCACGGCGCGCACCCGCAGCAGCACCGCGCCGCCCACGGCGTCGGTGACATCCAGCTTCAGCTTTTTGGTGTAGCCGAACACGGCCCAGCTCTCGCCATCATCCTCAGAGGCCTCCACCAGGTAGCAGGTGGCCCTTTCGGCCTTCTTCCAGCTCAGCTTGAAGCTCTTCTTCGCGGCCGCGACCTTCAGGGAGGTCGGCGCGGGCACGTCCTTCACCGTCAGGCTCAGCGTGTACTTCTTGCCGCTCTTGGTCTTTACGGTGATCTTGGCCTTGCCGGTCGTCACCAGCGCCAGCACGCCCTTGTCGGACACCTTGGCGACCTTCTTGTCGCCGCTCGAGCAGCTCTTGACGGTTTCGCCCTTCACCTTGATCTTGTAGGGCAGGCCCAGCTTCACGGTCTTGCCGGTGCTCTTCTTGGTCAGCTTGATCGTCTCGGCCTTCAGCGGGTCGCTGAAAAACGCGGGCCCGCGGGGCGTGGGCTCCGGCGTCGGGGAGGGCGTCGGCTCCAGCGTGGGCTCTGCCGTGGGCGCTTCGGTGGGCTCCGCGACGGTGGAGGGCGCTTCGGGCTCCTCGGGCGACAGCGTGTCCTCCGGGGCCAAGGTGGGATCGTCGACCGCCTGTCCCTCCGCTTCGTCCTCGGCGGCGAAGACGCCCGTACCGTCCAGCTGCAGGTCGAAGCCGGCATTGGCCAGGTCGAAGTCGACCTCCTCCACGGCTTCCTCCACGGGCATGACCTGGACGTCATCCTCGGCGAAGGCGAAGCAGGCGAGCGCCAGGCTCATCAACAGGAGCATGGACACCAGCCTTGTAAAGCGGGATTTCATCGTTTATAACCTCCATGAACAAACTATATATAATATAACATTTTTACAATTATTTACAAGCGTGTGTAACATAAAACATGGCGTGATTAACGCACATGAATTAACATGCCGCGTAATTGTTCGCGGGCCGTTGACAATGCGGGCCGGAGATGCTATAATACGAAAACGAAATTGAAAACGGAATTCAAAATGAGGTTGAACATGAAGCGCATACTCATCGTCGCGGCGCTGTTGACCCTGCTGATCGGCTGCTGTGCCCATGCGGAGGGCGGCCTGAACGTTGTGGCCGCCAACTTTCCCTGCTATGATTTCGCCCGTCAGCTGGTGGGCGACAGGGGGGAGGTCTCCCTGCTGATCCATCCCGGGGTGGAGGTCCATTCCTACGAGCCCTCGCCCGCGGACATACTGTCCATCGGCCAGGCCGACCTGTTCGTGTACATCGGCGGCGAGAGCGACGCCTGGGCCGACAGCATACTCTCCGGCTTCGACGGCGGCGACGGCCCCGCGGCCCTGCGGATGATGGCGGCGGTCACGCCCCTGGAGGAGGAAGCGTCGGATGGAGTGCACGACGCGCCGGAGTATGACGAGCACATCTGGACCTCGCCGAAGAACGCGTCGGCCATGGTCCGTGCCCTGGCGGACGCGCTGTGCGAAATCGACCCCGACGGCGCGGAGGCCTATCGCGCCGCGGCGGCGGACTACGCCGCGCAGATCGACGGCATCGGCGCCGAGCTCGCCGCCATCGTGGAAGGCGCTGCCCGGCGGGAGCTGGTGTTTGCCGACCGCTTTCCCTTCCTGTACCTCGTGCGGGATTACGGCCTGGACTATGTGGCGGCCTTTCCCTCCTGCACCGCGGACACCGAGCCCACGCCCCAGACCATGCTGGACCTGATCCAGCGGGTGGCGCAGGATAAGATCCCGGTGATCTACACCATCGAGCTGAGCACCCAGGCGGTGGCCCGGGCGGTGGCGGAGGAGACCGGCGCGGCCATCCGCGAGCTGCACTCGATGCAGACCGTCACCCAGGACCAGTTCGACGCCGGGGAGACCTGGGTCAGCCTGATGGAGAAGAACGTCGGGGCCATACGGGAGGGATTGAATTGATGCGCGGCAGCTACAACACCCGCCAGAAGCGGGAGCTGCTCAGCTTCCTGCAGGAGCGGAGCATGCAGCACTTCTCGGTGGACGAGGTGGTGTTCGAGCTTCGGGACCGGGGCGAGAAGATCGGCCGGTCCACCGTGTACCGCTATTTGGAGCAGCTGGCCGAACAGGGCAGCGTGCGCAAGTATCCCGGGGTGGAGGGCGTCACCCAGTACCAGCACGTGGAGGATACGGACCGCTGCGACGACCACTTCCACATGATGTGCAGCCGGTGCGGGAACCTGCTGCACGTGGATTGCAGCCTGATGCGCTCGATGACGGAGCACCTGATGGCCTGCCACGGCTTCAAGCTGGACCCGCGGGAGACCATATTGATCGGCCTGTGCGCAAAGTGCCGCGCCGTGGACGGGGAGGAGGCGGACCATGTCGCTGATTGCCATGAAGGATGTCACCATAGCCTTTGAGGGCGACGTGGCCGTGGACCGGGTCTCCTTCGAGGTGGACCGGGGCGACTACCTGGTGATCGTGGGCGAGAACGGCTCCGGCAAGAGCACGCTGATGCGGGCCATGCTGGGGCTTGTGAAGCCCCGCTCCGGCCGGATACTGTACGGCGACGGGCTGGTGAAGAACCGCATCGGCTACCTGCCCCAGCAGACCGCGGCCCAGCGGGATTTTCCCGCCTCGGTGGAGGAGGTCGTGCTGTCCGGCTGCGTGAACCGCATGGGCACGCGCTGCTTCTACAACAAATCCGACCGGGAAAAGGCGAACCGCAACATGGCGCTTCTGGACGTGGCGAAGTTCCGCCGGCGCAGCTATCGCACGCTGTCCGGCGGCCAGCAGCAGCGGGCCCTGCTGGCCCGGGCGCTTTGCGCCACCGAGGCGATGCTGCTGCTGGACGAGCCGGTGACGGGCCTGGACCCCGCCGCGGCCACGGAGTTTTACGAGGTGATACGCAGCCTGAACCGCGACCACGGCGTGGCCGTGGTGATGGTTTCCCACGACCTGAGCGGCGCGATGCGCGACGCCGGCAAGGTGCTGGTGATGAACCGGGGCATGGATTTCTTCGGCGGCGTGGAGGACTACCGCGCCCGCTTCGCGGAGGGGATGGTGAAGGCCCATGGGTGACCTGCTGCAAAGGGCGCTGTTGAAGAAGTCCGGCCAACCCCGGCGACGCGCCGCGGCCATCGCCCAGTGGGTGGTGCTGGCGCTGCTTCTGCTGTGGGGGCTTTTCAACCTGAAGGCCATCGGCGGCGCGTTCGTCGAATTCGGCGCGTACCTGGGCTATCGCTTTATCCGCAGGGCGCTGGTGGTCGGCGCGCTGGTTTCTCTGTGCGCCTCGCTGCTGGGCGTCACGCTGGTGCTGAAGCGCTATTCGATGATCGGCGACGGCCTGTCCCACGTGGGCTTCGGCTCGCTGACCGTGGCCATGGCGCTGGGCTTTGTCACGGCGGAGGGCCTGCCCGCCTTCCTGCCCGCGGGGCTGCGGGGCGGCATCGCGGGGCTGTGCGGCGGCATCGCCCAGAATCCGCTGCCCTTTACGCTGGTGATCGTGGTGCTGTGCGCGTTTCTGCTGCTGCGCATCAGCGAGCGCAGTCGCATGCGGGGGGATTCGGCCATCGCCCTGATCTCCACCAGCGCGCTGGCCGTGGGCGTGATCGTCACCAGCATGACCAGCGGCATGAACGTGGATGTGTACAACTACATGTTCGGCTCGATCCTGGCCATGAGCGCCTCGGACGTGTACATCTCGGTGGGCCTGTCCGTGGTGGTGCTGGTGCTGTTCATACTGTTCTACCCGCGCATATTCGCCGTCACCTTCGACGAGCCCTTCGCCAGGGCCACCGGCGTGCGGGCGGGCAGCTACAACATGCTGATCGCGCTGCTGACGGCGCTGACCGTGGTGGTGGGCATGCGCATGATGGGCACGCTGCTGATCTCCAGCCTGATCATCTTCCCGGCGCTGTCGTCCATGCGGGTGTTTTCCAGCTTCCGGGCGGTCACGATCAGCTCGGCGATCATCTCCGTGGCCTGCTTCGCCGTGGGCATGATGCTGTCCTGCGTGGCGTCGATGCCCACCGGCGCGGGCATCGTTGCGGTGAACCTGGTGGTGTTCATCGCCTTCTCCGCCATCGGCGCGACGCGATAATAAGAGAGCATAAAGGAGGCTGTCCCGCTGTTTGCGGGGCAGCCTCTTTTATGCGTCAGGGGAGATCACAGCTGGCCCTTCTGGGTCAGGAATTCCCTGTAGATGTCGATCAGCTTGTGGATGTCCTCCTCGTAGATCTCGCCGATGTTGCCGATGCGGAAGGTATCGGCCTCGGTCACCTTGCCGGGATAGATGGCATAGCCGCGGGCCTTGATGAACTCGTACATCTCCTTGAAGGTGTAGTTGCAATTCTCGGGATAGAAGAACGTGGTGATGATTGGGCCCTGGTGCGCCTTGTCGATGTAGGTCTTGTAGCCCAGCTTCTCCATCTCGGAGATCAGCAGCGCGTTGGTCCTCCTGTAGCGCGCGCTGCGGGCGGGGATGCCGCCCTCCTCCTTCATCTCCTCCAGTGCCTTGGCGAAGGCCAGCACCACGTGGGTGGGGGAGGTGAAGCGCCACTTGCCGTCGAACATGCCCTTCCACTGGTCGTACAGGTCCAGGGACAGGCTGACGGCCTTGCCCTCGCACTTCTTCAGCTCGTCCAGCCGGCAGATGATGAAGCTGAAGCCGGGCACGCCCTGGATGCACTTGTTGGCGGAGGAGATGATGAAATCGATGCCCCAGTCGGCCACCGGGATCTCCACGCCCGCAAAGCTGGACATGGCGTCCACGATGTACACCTTGCCCGCGGCCTTTACGACCTTGCCCACGGCTTCGATGTCGTTCAGTATGCCGGAGGTCGTCTCGCTGTGCACCATGGAAACGTGGGTGATCTCCTTGTCCTCGTCCAGGATCTGCTTCACCACGGCGGCGTCGGGCACTTCGTTGTAGTGGAAGTGCTGGATGCGGTACTTGAGGCCCGCGTGCTTCGCGATGTCCTCCTGGCGCTCGCCATAGGCGCCGTTGGACAGTATCAGCAGCTTGCCGTCCTTGCCCACAGAGCTGGTGATCGCGGATTCCACGCCGAAGGTGCCGCTGCCCTGCATCAGCACGGCGGTGTATTCCTCGGGGGAGACGTGGGCCAGCTCCAGCAGCTCGCCGCGGATCTTCTGGGTGATGCTCTTGTAGTCGTTGTCCCAGGTGCAGTGATCCACCATCATTTCCCGCTTCACGGAATCGGTGGTGGTCAGCGGGCCGGGCGTCAGCAGCTTGTAATTGATCATATGCTTTTGTCCTCCATTTGCGTTTTCATGTGTGATTAATGTTATTGTACCACCGCCGCGTAAAATTGACAACATGCTTTGGTAAACCGTTGCGGTTGACGAACGCCGCCGGGTGTGGTAGACTGTTTCCAGAATCGGCGAACGGAAGCGAGGGCCTATGGCAAGTATCGGTATATTGGGCGCGGGCACCTGGGGTATCGCCCTGGCGCGTATGCTGACCAACTGCGGCCACGACGTGGTCGTGTGGTCGGCATTGCCGGAGGAGATCGAAGCCCTCTCCGCCACCCGGCGGCAGAGGAACCTGCCCGACATGGTGATCCCGGAGCGGACCCGCTTCACCAAGGATATCGCCGTGGCCTGCGCCGGGCGGGACGTGCTGCTGTTCGCGGTGCCATCGGTGTTCGTGCGCGCCACGGCGAAGGCGGCGGCCCCGCATATCCCCGAGGGCCAGGTGATCGTGGACGTGGCCAAGGGCATCGAGCCCGGCACGCTGTACACGATGACCCAGGTGATCCGGGATGAAATGGGGGACAGGAGGGTGTCCGTGGTGGCGCTTTCCGGCCCCACCCACGCCGAGGAGGTGGCCCGGGACCTGCCCACCACCATCGTTTCCGCCTGTACGGACGCGGACGTGGCACGCAAGGTGCAGGACGTCTTCATGAACTCCTGCCTGCGGGTGTACACCAACCCGGACGTCGAGGGCGTGGAGCTGTGCGGCGCGGTGAAGAACATCATCGCGCTGGCGGCGGGCATATCCGCGGGGCTGGGCTTCGGCGACAATACCAAGGCGGCCCTGATCACCCGGGGCATGGCGGAGATCGCCCGCCTGGGCAAGGCCATGGGCTGCTACGAGCAGACCTTCGCCGGCCTTGCCGGCATCGGCGACCTGGTGGTCACCGCCACCAGCCGGCACAGCCGCAACAACCGCTGCGGCGAGCTGATCGGCCAGGGCGTGCCGCCCAAGGAGGCCGTCGAGCGGGTGGGCATGGTGGTGGAGGGCGTCAACGCCATTCCCGCCACGCTGCAGCTGGCCCGCCGCTACCATGTGTCGATGCCCATCACCGAGGCTGTGGACGCCGTGGTGAACGGCGGCATGGCTCCCCGGGACGCGGTGGATCGCCTGATGAGCCGGGAAAAGCGAAGCGAGATCGGCGCGGCCGTGCAGTACGAGCGCGCCATGCTGAGGAGGGGATCGGATACGAAGCGCGTCATTACCTACGGCACCTTCGATCTGCTGCACTACGGGCACATCAACCTGTTCCGCCGCGCCAAGGCGCTGGGGGACTATCTGATCGTGGCCATTTCCACCGATGAGTTCAACTGGAACGAGAAGCACAAGAAGTGTTACTTCACCTACGAGCAGCGCAAGGCCTTGGTGGAGGCCGTGCGCTATGTGGACCTGGTGATCCCCGAGGAGAACTGGGACCAGAAGCGCCGGGACATGCACGAATACCACGTGGATACCTTCGTGATGGGCGACGACTGGAAGGGCAAGTTCGATTTCCTGAAGGAGGAGGGGGTCGAGGTGGTCTACCTGCCCCGCACCCCGGAGATCAGCAGCACCCAGATCCGCCGCGACCTGTACGACGCCAACGCCGTGGAGGGGGAGAGCCGGGTCAGCCACGACGATATCAATACAGACCCCGGTTCGGAAGGCAGGCGATGATATGCCGCTGTTCAAAAGGAGACCGAAGTCGTCATCCGTCGCCTGGGACCCGCAGACCCAACAGCCCGCCGTGCGCAGAAGCATCTGCACCGGCGAGATGACTGTGGGCTTCATCGGATTAGGGAATAGGGATTAGGGAATAGGGATTAGGAATGGTGGCTGCCGCGTGCATTCTGTTCCCTTTTCGGCTGACCCCAATGCCCTGGGATATGCGAAGATCCTTCACTTCGTTCAGGATGACAGCGAACCGCAAACCTGTCATCCTGAGCGCAGCGAAGGATCTTGGTTTGTTGATCAAAACTGCGGGCGATCAGAGATCGCCCATACAGTGCACGCGACAGCCACTATCCCTATTGCCTAATCCCTAATCCCTAATCCCTAATCCCTATTCCCTAATCCCTCAATCCCCGTTAATTTTGCACGCAAGTACTTGACAATACATGAATCCTTGTATACAATAATGCAGACATCCAAACAAGACCCACGGGAGATGAGACCATGCTGGAAATGTCCAACAAAACCAACCTATTGGAGCAAAGGCAGTACAAGTATTCCCTGCAGGACGTGGAAAAGCCCAACCTGTACCGGGATATCTATCCCTATGACGAGATCCCGCGCATCGCGTTCAACCACCGGCGCGTGCCCATGGGCATGCCGGAGGATATCTGGATCACGGACACCTCGTTCCGCGACGGACAGCAGTCGGTGGAGCCCTACACGGTCCAGCAGATCGTGGAGCTGTACAAGCTGATGGCGCGCCTGGGCGGCCCCTACGGCGTGATCCGCCAGACGGAATTCTTTGTGTACAGCGAAAAGGACCGCGAGGCCATCGCCCGCTGCCAGGAGCTGGGCTACCGCTTCCCGGAGATCACCACCTGGATCCGCGCTACCCGCGAGGACTTCAAGCTGGTGAAGGACATGGGCATCCGCGAGACGGGCATACTGGTATCCTGCAGCGACTATCACATCTTCAAGAAGATGCAGATGACCCGCAAGCAGTGCATGGAGTATTACCTGAAGACCGTCGCGGACGCCTTCGAGGCGGGTGTGATGCCCCGCTGCCACCTGGAGGACGTCACCCGCGCCGACTTCTACGGCTTCGTGGTGCCCTTCGTGAACGAGCTGATGAAGATGAGCCAGGACGCGGGCATTCCCGTGAAGATCCGCGCCTGCGACACCATGGGCTACGGCGTGCCCTATTCCGAGGTCGCCCTGCCCCGCAGCGTGCCCGGCATCATCTACGGCCTGCAGCACTATTCCGACGTGCCCAGCGAGATGCTGGAGTGGCACGGCCACAACGATTTCTACAAGGCCGTCACCAACGCCTCCACGGCGTGGCTGTACGGGGCCTCGGCGGTGAACTGCTCGCTGCTGGGCATCGGCGAGCGCACCGGCAACATCCCGCTGGAGGCCATGGTGATGGAGTACGCCAGCCTGCGCGGCAGCCTGGACGGCATGGACACCACCGCCATCACCGATATCGCCCGCTACTTCCGGGATGAGATCGGCTATGACATACCGGTGATGACGCCCTTCGTGGGCCGCCAGTTCAACACCACCCGCGCCGGCATCCACGCCGACGGCCTGCTGAAGGACGCGGAGGTGTACACCATCTTCAATACCCGCAAGATCCTTGGCCGGGCACCCTCGGTGATGATCGGCAAGGCCAGCGGCCTGGCGGGCATCGCCTACTGGATCAACGAGAACTACCAGCTGACCGAGGCGGAGGCCGTGGACAAGAAGGACCCGCTGGTCATCGCGCTGAAGCAGTGGATCGACGACGAGTACGTCGAGGGCCGCCAGACCACGCTTTCCACCGCGGAGCTGGAGACCAAGATCGAGGAACTGTCAAACGGCCGGTTCCGCCGTCTGTAAGGGGAGGGGAGAGCAATGATGGATTACAGGACCGTATCCCTGTCCGACCAGGTTTTTGAGCACCTTGAATCCGATATCCTCAGCGGCCGCTACCAGCGGGGCGACATCGTCACCGAGCTGCAGCTGTGCTCGGAGCTGGGCGTCAGCCGCACGCCGGTGCGCGAGGCGCTGCGCCGCCTGTTCCAGGAGCACCTGATCGAGGATACGCCGAAGGGCACCATGGTGCTGGGCATCACCCCGAAGGACTACCGCGACATGTCGGAGATCCGCCTGCGCATCGAGGACCTGGCCGTGAAGGGCTTTGTGGAGAACGCCGACGCCGACAGCCTGAAGGCGCTGAACGAGGCGGTGGAGTTCCAGGAGTTCTACCTGTCCCGGGAGGACGTGGACCAGCTGAAGCTGCTGGACGGCCGCTTCCACGAGATCATCTATTCCGGCTGCGGCAGCATGATCCTGCGGGACACCCTTTCGCCGCTGCACAAGAAGATCCAGCAGTACCGCCGCAACGCCCTGCGCACGCCGGAGCGGGCGGCCCATTCGGTACAGGAGCATCGTGAGATATTGCAGGCCATCTTGGGCAAGGACGCCGAGCTGGCCGCCGCGCGGATGCGGGATCACATCATGAACGCCGTGGACCGGGCGCTGACAGAGGAGGCCAACTGACATGGGCATGACCATCGCGCAGAAGATCATCAAGGCACATCTGATTTCTGGCGACATGACGCCGGGCAGCGAGATCGCCCTGCGCATCGACCAGACCCTGACCCAGGACGCCACCGGCACCATGGCCTACCTGGAGTTTGAGACCATGGGCATCGAGCGGGTGCGCACGGAGCTGTCCGTGGCCTACATCGACCACAACACGCTGCAGTGCGGCTTCGAGAACGCCGACGACCACCGCTACATCCAGACCGTGGCGAAGAAGCACGGCATTCGCTTCTCCCGCCCCGGCAACGGCATCTGCCACCAGGTGCACCTGGAGCGCTTCGGCGTTCCGGGCAAGACGCTGATCGGCTCCGACAGCCACACGCCCACCGGCGGCGGCATCGGCATGCTGGCCTTCGGCGCGGGCGGCATGGACGTGGCCGTGGCCATGGGCGGCGGCGCGTACTACATCACCATGCCGAAGATGTTCAAGGTGAACCTGACCGGCAAGCTGCGGCCCTTCGTGACCGCCAAGGACGTGAGCCTGGAGATCCTGCGCATACTCAGCGTGAAGGGCGGCGTCGGCGCGATCATCGAGTGGGGCGGCGAGGGCGTGAAGACCCTGTCTGTGCCGGAGCGCGCCACCATCACAAACATGGGCACCGAGCTTGGCGCGACCACCAGCATATTCCCCTCCGACGAGATCACCCGGGCCTTCCTGAAGGCCGAGGGTCGCGAGGACGCATGGACGGCGCTGGCCAGCGACCCGGACGCGGAATACGACCGGATCATCGATATCGACCTGTCAACGCTGGAGCCGCTGGTGGCCTGTCCACACAGCCCGGACAACGTGAAGAAGGCTTCCGAGCTGAAGGGTATGAAGGTCGACCAAGTGTGCATCGGCTCCTGCACCAACTCCAGCCTGATGGACATGCTGAAGGTGGCGGCGCTGCTGAAGGGCCGCACCGTGAAGCCCTCGGTCAGCCTGTCGATCTCTCCCGGCAGCCGCCAGGTGCTGTCGATGCTGGCCGACTGCGGCGCGCTGACGGACATCCTCGCCAGCGGCGCTCGGGTGCTGGAGTGCGCCTGCGGGCCCTGCATCGGCATGGGCTTCAGCCCCAACAGCGCCGGCGTGTCCCTGCGCACCTTCAACCGCAACTTCCTGGGCCGCAGCGGCACCGCCGACGCGGGCGTGTACCTGGTGTCCCCGGAGACCGCCGTGGCCGCGGCGTTGACGGGCGAGATCACCGACCCGCGCCTGCTGGGCGATATGCCGCAGATCACCATGCCCGAAGCCTTCCGCGTGGACGATTCCGCTGTGCTGATGCCCGCCTCGCCGGAGGAGGCCAAGGACCTGGAGGTCGTGCGCGGCCCCAACATCAAGCCCTTCCCGGACAGCCGCCCCGTGGGCGACGCCATCGAGGCCCCGCTGACGCTGAAGGTGGGGGACAACATCACCACCGACCACATCATGCCCGCCGGCGCGAAGATACTGCCCTACCGCAGCAACATACCCCACCTGTCCCAGTTCTGCTTCGGCGTGTGCGACGCCTCCTTCCCGGAGCGGGCCAAGGCCGCGGGCCAGAGCATCGTGGTGGGCGGCAGCAACTACGGCCAGGGCTCGTCCCGCGAGCACGCGGCGCTGGTGCCGCTGTACCTGGGCGTGCGGGCCGTGATCGCCAAGAGCTTCGCCCGCATCCATGTGGCGAACCTGATCAACGCCGGCATACTGCCGCTGACCTTCAAAAACCCCGAGGACTACGACGCCCTGAACCAGGGCGACACGCTGCGGCTGACCGGCATCCACGCCGGCATGGACGCGGGGGAGATCACCCTGCAGGACGTGACCACCGGCAAGGCCTATCCGCTGTGCTGCGACTTCACCGAGCGCCAGAAGGCCATGCTGAAGGCGGGGGGACTGCTGGCGTTCACCGCCATCGGCTGATCGAATAATGTTTCCAGGACAAAACGCGCAAGATCCTTCGCTCCGCTCAAGATGATGACATACCGCATCGTGTGTCATCCTGAGCGAAGCGAAGGATCTGTACGGAACGATAACAGACAGGTCTCACTTGTCAGTAAAGAACAAATACGCAGGAGGCACAAGCCATGAACCAGTACATCGATTCCGCGGTCAACCAATTCCGCACGCTGCTCGAGGAGCAGCTGGAGCGCACGGCGAAGATGGAGAACGCCGCCCCGGCCAAGGACTGGACGAGCTGGCCGCGGGCAGCATCGTGCTGAAGCCCATCGCGGGCCTGACCATCGAGAACCGCCTCGCCAAGGGGCAGGCCGTGCCGGACGACGTGCTCGCGGAGATCAAGACCTGCGACGTGCTGCTGAAGGGCCCCACCGAGACCCCCAAGGGCGGCACCATGGAGAGCGCCAACGTGGCCCTGCGCCGGGCGCTGGACCTGTACGCCAACGTGCGCCCGGTGGCCGTGCCGGATCAGGATATCGACTGGACCTTCTTCCGCGAGAACACCGAGGGCGAGTATGTGCTGGGCAGCCGCGGCGTGGAGATCCCCGGCAAGCTGTGCATGGACTTCAAGGTGACCACCCTGCCGGGCACGAAGCGCATTGCCCGGGCGGCCTTTGAGTTCGCGAAGAACAACGGCAAGACCAGCGTGGCCATCGTCACCAAGGCCAACATCATGAAGAAGACCGACGGCCGCTTCTCCGAGATCTGCCACGAGGTGGCGGCGGAATATCCCGGCATCGAGGCCGAGGACTGGTACATCGACATCATGACCGCCAAGCTGGTGGACACAAGGGTGCGCAGCCGCTTCCAGGTGTTCCTGCTGCCCAACCTGTACGGCGACATCATCACCGACGAGGCGGCGCAGCTGCAGGGCGGCGTCGGCACCGCCGGCAGCGCCAACCTGGGCGACCAGTACGCCATGTTCGAGGCCATCCACGGCTCTGCGCCCCGCATGATCGAGACGGGCCGCGGCGACTATGCCAATCCCTCCAGCCTGCTGCGGGCCGCGAGTATGCTGCTGCGGCACATCGCCCGCGCCGACAAGGCCGCCCTGCTGGACAGGGCCCTGGATACCGTGCCCCACGACGGCGATACGGCGAAGGGGTTCGCGGACCGGCTGATCGGGGCGATAGGGAACAGGCAATAGGGAATAGGAATAGTGGCTGCTGCGCGGTAAATTGCCTTCCCCTTTGGGGAAGGTGGCATTTGCGAAGCTTGCGGAGCAAATGACGGATGAGGGTCCCTTGACTTGCCGCCAGCAAGCCTGCGGAACTTCGCCTTGCCATAACGAAAAGTCTGCTCGTATGATTGTCCAGATCCTAATTGAGTTTAGTATAAGAATGGCTTCGCGCCTTTATCTCAACAGAGGCGCAGGGCTGATCGCATGAAGACCTCGTCCGTCTTTGACGCGAAATGCAAGCATTTTTCGCCAAATCCACCTTCCCCAAAGGGGAAGGCATATTTTCAAGCCGCATACTCTGTGGGAGCGATGTTCCATCGCCCGCGTGATGGAGCAGGGATTAGAGTGTGTTTCCAAAATACCTGAAGCGTATTTTCGGCGTCTTTGACTGCATTTCTGCGTTGATTCCCCTTGATTTACTTGATTTACCGCCAGTAAACCTGCGGGGAATCGCCTTGAAATGCAGTCAAATCCACTCGAAACTGCATCTCCCGGCATTTAGAAACACACTCTAGGCATAGGTGACGGATCGGAATGTCAAACCGCGCTTTCGGAGTATGGCGTTATGCCTGTACGATGTCATTGCGAGGCGCGCGGCGACGTGGCAATCCGGTTCCCTGTGGCGACGGGTGAAGATCCTTCACTGCGTTCAGAATGACAACGCCGTAATGCTGTCAAACTGAGCGGAGCGAAGGATCTTCATTTTTACTGTCCGGCAGCAGACGATGTAAAATTTCGGGACGCGTTCAATGATCTGCCGTCTGTGCGCGTCTTATAAGTGTTATAACAAACCCGCCGCCGGCGGGGGTGACGTCACTTTGCGATACTGGAGCGTGTTTCCATGAACGACCAGGAGTACATCCGGCGCGTGCGCGCCCTGGAGGGCCGGCTGTACCGCGTGGCCCAGGCGATCCTGTGGCGACAGCAGGACAGCCTGGACGCGGTACAGGAGGCGGTGTTCCGGGGCTGGCTGAAGAAGGACCGGCTGAACGACCCGGAGCGCTTCGAGGCCTGGCTGATGCGGATACTGGTGAACGAGTGCCGCGACGCGCTGCGCCGCCGCAGGCGCGGGCCCTTGCCCCTGGACGCGGATGTCTCCCGGGAGGACCGGCTGTGCGAGGACCTGCAGCTGCGGCTGGCGCTGAATCGGCTTCCCGAAAAGTACCGGCTGCCGCTGGTGCTGCACCACACGGAGGGCTATTCCATCCGGGAGATCGCCCTGATGCTGAAGCTGCCGGAGAGCCTTGTGACATCCCGGCTGCACCAGGCCCGCAAGGCCCTGCGCCAGCTGCTGGACGGAGGTGACGAAACGTGAAGCAGGAATACTTGGATCACCTCGACCGCGCGTTCACGGAAGCGCCTCTCGAATTGGTAGCCTCCGTGGAGGAGGGCTTCAGGAGAGGAGAGATTGCTGTGAAGCAGAGACACAAGATACTGACGGCGCTGTCCGTCGCCGCGATACTGACCGTGCTGTTTGCCGCCATCGCGCTGGCCGCCGGCGCGATGATCAAGCCCAGGGTGGACCACGTGGTGACCACGCCGCGGGGCGGCGGCATGGGGGAGGAGACCTTGGAGCTGCCCTTATCGGAGGAGGCCCCGCCGGTTCCGACGGGCGTGGAGGCCTATCCCGAGGACCAGATCTACTACGCCACCCAGGAGGGCGTGTGCTTTCACACCGACGAGCATTGCCAGGGCATGCACAACGCGCTGCCAATTTCATGGGACGCTGCCTGGATCAAGAACAAGTGGCCCTGCCCGGAATGCGTGGACGAGGCCAGGGTGCCCCACCTGTGGCTCTGGTGCACCGCGAGAGGGGTATACTACCATATGAAGGAGGATTGCTCCGGCATGAAGGACGCCCAGCGGAGCTATCCGCAGGCTGTCACGGACTTAAAGGAACCCTGCCCGGTGTGCGTTCCGGACGATCTGTTCACCTTCTGCTGGGCCACGCCCATGGGGCAGTACTACCACACCCAGCAGGAATGCCAGGGCATGAGGAACGCCCGGATCTACACCGCGGCCTTTGCACGGTATGCCGGCAAGAAGCCCTGCCCGATCTGCAACGGCGGCGCGTCGGCGGTTTCGATCGGGTAGGCGGTCGCTGAAAGCAAAGGATGCCATCAACCTGACGGGTAGGGGAGCCCTATTCCCCGCTGCGCGGGTACTTCTCCCGCTGCGCGGGTACTTCTCCACGAGCCTGCCGGCTCCAACTTGCTGAAAAATGCCTCCTGGACATTTGTCATGGCGCTCGTTGCCACTGCGGTGGGGAGCCCTATCCCCCGCTGCGCGGGTACTTCTCCACGAGCCTGCCGGCTCCAACTTGCTGAAAAATGTCCACTGGACATTTTTCCGGGCGCTCGTTGCCACTGCGGTGGGGAAGCATAGATGGCGCTGCCGGTACGAGGCAGAGGGTATGCGCGGCAGCCGCAAACTATGCCTCCCCACCGCAGTGGGGAGGTGGCCCGCGCAGCGGGACGGTGGGGCACCCCATACCTCATAATACCCC
>CACYWI010000030.1 GCA_902778045.1 uncultured Eubacteriales bacterium | reverse complement strand
CGGAGCCAGCTTTACCGGCTATCGGTACGCCACCTGGGCACAGGTGGAATCGGCCTGCAACAGCAGCGACCGCGTGGTGTGGAACGTGGAATACATCGATGGCGTCCCCACACTGCTGGCGGATTAGAGTGTGTTTCTAAATGCCGGGAGATGCAGTTTCGAGTGGATTTGACTGCATTTCAAGGCGATTCCCCGCAGGTTTACTGGCGACAGGTTTACTGGCGGTAAATCAAGGGGAATCAACGCAGAAATGCAGTCAAAGACGCCGAAAATGCGCTTCAGGTATTTTGGAAACACACTCTAATTCCTTTCGGACATAAAAACAGACACCGCGATCATCCCGGTGTCTGTTTTTGCGCTGTAATCAGTCGTCCTCTTCCTCATCGTCGGGAAGCTCGGCGTCATGATACACGTTCTGAACGTCGTCGTAATCCTCCAGCCAGTCCAGCAGCTTGGTGACCTTCTGGATGGATTCCTCGTCGGCCAGCTCGGTGGTGGTGGTGGGCACCATGGCGCGCTCGGCGGACAGGAAGGTGCAACCGGCAGCCTCCAGGTTGTCACGCACGGTGGAGAAATCCGAGGGATCGGTGTAGATGATGGCCTCGTCCTCGCCCATTTCCACGTCGGCCGCTCCGGCGTCCAGGGCCAGCATCATCAGCTCGTCCTCGTCCATGCCCTTGGAGTTGTCGATTTCGATGACGCCCTTGCGCTCGAACTTCCAAGCCACGCAGCCGGAAGCGCCCAGGGAGCCGCCGCACTTGTCGAAGATATGGCGGATCTCGCTGGCGGTGCGGTTCAGGTTGTCGGTGACGACCTCCACGATCACGGCGATGCCGCAGGGCGCGTAGCCCTCGTAGGTGACCTCCTTGTAGTTGGTGGCCTCACCCTCGCCGGCGGCCTTCTTGATGGAGCGCTGGATGTTGTCGTTGGGCATGTTGGCCGCCTTCGCCTTGGCGATGACGTCCTTCAGCTTGCTGTTCAGGTTCGGATCGGCGCTGCCGCCCGTCTTGACGGCGATCACGATTTCACGGCCGATCTTGGTAAAGATCTTGCCCTTCGCGGCGTCCGTCTTTGCCTTTTTATTCTTGATGGTTGACCATTTATTATGTCCAGACATGGACTATCCCTCCCAGTACACTTATGGATATATCATAACACAAACAGGATAGACGCGTCAAGAAAAACCTTGTATATTTTGAACAGATGTGAAACGGAGGGATACGCCATGCCCATCGTTACGGATATTCGCGCCAAAGGGGCGGTCATTGAAATCGGGGCGGACGGCGCGACGGTTGCCCGGGTGCGCCGGGAGCACTTCGCCAAATGCCCGCTTGCGAAGGACGAGGAGATCGACGTGGAGGCATACGTCGGCCGCGTGGCTTCCGTGCAGCAGGCGGACGCCTATGAGGCCGCGCTGACCAGCCTGGAGCGCTGTGACCGCACGGCCAGGGATCTCGCCGCCTCCCTTCGCAGAAGGGGGTTTGTGGAGCCCGCCGTGGAAGCCGTGATCGCAAGGCTGACGGAGAACGGCCTGATCGACGACGCGCGCTACGCCCGCCGCATGGCGGAGACGCAGTCGGCCAAGCCCGTGGGGCTGTACGCCTTCAAGCGCAGGCTGCGCGCCAAGGGTATCGCCGAGGACGACGCGGAAGGGGCCCTGTCCGCCTTCGACGACGAACAGCAGCAGGCCGCGGCTCGACAGGCGGCGGAGGGGCTGTACCGGAAGTACGCGGCGCTCCCCCGGCGCGAGGCGCGGGCGAAGCTTTCCCAGGCGCTGGCCCGCAGGGGGTTCGCCTGGGACGCGATCCAGAGTGCCGTGGACGCGCTGTTGGACGAATGACGATAAAAGCCGCCGGCGAAACCGCCGGCGGCTTTTATCATATCCTGTCGTGGGGCTTTCCGCAGCTCATCCTGCCCTCGGGACAGGGGCCGAAGCGGCAGCTGGGACCGTACAGGCCAAACAGCGAGGGCGTGTGCGCCTTCAGCAGCGCCAGCATACTTCCGGCCACGCCCTGGATCTCCCACTGGGCGCGAGAGCAGGTGCGCAGCTTCATGAAATGGATCAGCTCGCGGGCGTTCATGGCCAGCAGTATGTCCAGCTGGTGTCCGCTCATGGCGAAGTAGCTGAGGTTTTCCGGCGAGATGCCCGCGGCGACCGCCTCCCGGGCGGCTTCGGCCTGCTTTTCAAAGGCCTTGCGGTATATGGCCAGCGCCTCCGGGTTGTCCCGGACGGTCGTCGGCACCACATGGCTTCCGCCGGCCAGGGCCGTGACCACCGGCGGGATCACGGAGGACTGTATCCGGTGCCGCGCGAAGTGGGTCAGGCAGGCCAGGGAGATGTTCCTGACGCGGAACACGTATTGCAGAAGCTCCAGCTCCCTTGGCCGGGCGTCCAGAACCAGGCTCCGACAGTCCCCTGCGGGCAGCCTGCCGGAGAATTCCATCGCGGAACGTAGCAGCCCCAAATCGTCCTTTGGCGCGGACAGCAGCTCCGCCCCGCCTACGCCCTCCGCGGGATCGTGGATGTCGGTGGGCAGGGACAACGGCGCGTATTCCCCGGGGCGCGAAAGCTCCGCGTCCACGACGCCGGGATACAGGCGGTCAAGCTGGTCCTTCAACTGGCGGCCCAGCGCCTCGATCTCAGCAAAGCCCCTGCCCCGCCCCTTCAGCATCGCGCAGACGAGGGCGATCAGCTCCCGGGCGTTTACGGTCATGAAGAAGTTGCTGCGCAGGCAGTACGGCAGCACGAAGCGGGCGTCCTCCTTGGGCACCAGGGCCATCAGCCTCTGATAGTCCTCGAAGCGCGCGGCCATGGCCCTTTCGAACACGGCCCTCTGCGCTTCGGTCATGCCCTCCGGCACCACGTAGCCGGCCTGGGTGAAATCCACATAGCGGCGGGATTTCACCGTGTAGGAGGCCAGACGTGCCTCGATCACGAACTGCTCCACCAGCACGGAGACGTCGTTGAAGGCCACGGAGAAGGTCTGGTGCTCGATCACCGATTTGTGGCCGGAGGACAGCACCTTGTTCAGCAGCTTCAGGTCCTTCTCGTCGCCCTGGCTCCTGTCGAAGATCTCCAGCGCCGTGCCCTGCTGCGTGGAGATGCGCGCCGATGCGGCGGCCACGCGCAGCGCGTCCCGGTTTTCGATGATGATGACGGCCCGGCTGTTGTTCATGGTACATTCCCCCGATGACAGATTGCTGCCAACATTATAGCACAGGCGATGACATTTGTCACCGCCTGTGCCGCATTTCGTGAAAATTCACTTATTCCTTCTCGGCGTCGCCCAGGGAATCGCGCACGGTGACCGTGACCTTGCGCTCGTAGGCGGCAAAGGCATAGTCCACCAGCTTCTTGTCCGGCTTCGGCGTGACCAGGCTGACCACCGGCACGATCACAAGGCCGGCCAGCATCGCGAACGCGCCGCAGTTGATCGGGGACTGCAGCCAGGCCGGAAACGCGCCCTTGAAGAACATGTTTGCCACCATGATGCCCGCGCCGAAGATCATGCTGCACCAAGCGGAGGCGCAGGTGGATTTCCGCATGTACAGGCCGTACATGAACGGCGCAAGGAAGGCGCCGGCCAGCGCGCCCCAGGAGATGCCCATCAGCTGGGCGATGAAGTTCACCGTAGTGCTGTACTGTATGATGGCGATGATCACGGAGATCAGTATGAACACCACGATCAGCACGCGCATGATGAATACCTGCTTCTTCTCGTCCATATCCTTGACGATGTTGCCCTTGATGAAATCCAGCGTCAGCGTGGAGCTGGAGGCCAGCACCAGCGAGGACAGCGTGGACATCGAGGCCGAGAGCACCAGTATCACGATCACGCCCAGCAGCAGCGGCGAGAGGCCCTCCAGCATCGTGGGAACCACGGAATCGTAGCCCGCGGCGGGAACGCCGGTGCCCGCGGGATCGATCGCCGAGGAGAACAGCCGACCGAAGCCGCCCAGGAAGTAGCAGCCGCCGGCCACGATCACCGCGAACAGCGTGGAGATGATCGTACCCTTGGAGATGGCGTTTTCAGACTTGATGGCGTAGAACTTCTGTACCATCTGGGGAAGGCCCCAGGTGCCCAGGGAGGTCAGGATCACCACGCCAAGCAGGCTGAAGGGGTCCGGCCCCAGGAACGAGGCGAACGCGCCGTTCATGCCCTCGCTGGGGATCGCGGCCAGGCCCTGATAGGCCGCCATGAACCCGCCGTTGACCTTCAGCACCGCGCCGATCACGGCGATGATGCCCACGATCATGATGATGCCCTGGATGAAGTCGTTGATGGCGGTGGCCATGTAGCCGCCGGCGATCACATAGATGCCGGTCAGCACAGCCATCATGATGATGCACACCGTGTAATCGATGTTGAAGGCCATGCCGAACAGGCGGGACAGGCCGTTGTACAGCGACGCGGTGTAGGGAATCAGGAAGATGAATATGATGGCCGATGCGCCGATCTTCAGCGCATTGCTGTTATAGCGCTTGCCCAGGAATTCCGGCATGGTGGCGCTGTTCAGCTGCTGGGTCATGACGCGGGTGCGCCTGCCCAGGATCACCCAGGCCATCAGCGAGCCGATGAAGGCGTTGCCCAGGCCGATCCAGGTGGAGGCCAGGCCGAAGCGCCAGCCGAACTGACCGGCGTAGCCCACGAAGATGACCGCGGAAAAGTAGGAGGTGCCGTAGGCGAAGGCCGTGAGCCACGGTCCCACCGAGCGGCCGCCCAGCACAAAGCCGTTGACATCGGTGGCGTGCTTGCGGCTGTAAAAGCCAACGCCGATCATGATGCCGAAGAATACAACCAACATGAGAATCTTGATGAACATAGTCCCCGTCTCCCTTCGTGACGCGTGCCGCGGAGGCGCAATAAAACCGCCCTCCGCATGTGATTGCAGAGGGCGGAAGAATCCGCGGTACCACCTCTATTCGGCGCCTTCTCGCGAAGCGCGCCCTCATCGGGTACGGATGCAGCCATCCAGACCCTATCGCTGTAACGGGCGAGCCCGTCGCCACCTACTCGTTGCCTTTCAGCGCGCGGCTATCGGAATGTAATTCACATCGGCGCGGTATACTGCCTTGCACCCATCGGCAGCTCTCTGCATACGCAATCGCCAAGCTACTCGTTTCCGGTCATTGCCTTTGACGTGAAACAGTTTACCACTTTATCAGGGTTGTGTCAAGCGCTTTTTTTGAGTTTTACTTTCCCATCGCCAGCGCGAACTGGATCAGCATGATGCCGATCAGGTGCGCCGGATAGAACAGGTAGTACGCCCACTTGTTGATCTTCAGCTTGGAAAAGGTCGGTATGTAGATCAGCGGAAGGGCCAGCACAGCGAACATCTGCAGCCCAAAGCGCACGCCGAACAGCTCGAAACCGCTGCTCTGCATCCCCCACCACAGCATGTATCCCAGGATCACCGGCAGCGACAGCCACCACCGGGATATGAACAGGTAGAACAGCGCGATCAGCACCACGCCCTTCCAGCCGTAGTTGATGCTGCTTTGCACCTTCCATATGATCAGCGCCAAGGCGATCGTGCAGGCGAACTGCCTGTCCCGAATGGACCAGATCACCAGCAGCCCCAGGGCAAGCGTGTACATGATATTGGGCACCGACCAGCTGTAGATGTAGAAGTTGAACGCGGCGCCGACGGGGTTTTCGGCAAAGCGGATGGCGAACATGCGCTGGTTGGTGTGGGCCAGCGCCATGGCGTAGAACGGCTGGGAAACCAGCCCCATCAGCACGATGCGGCTCAGGTATTTGAAGCGATCCCGGGAATACACGCAGCCCACGGCGACGCAATAGGCATATATGGGAAACGCGACGCGCCCGAGGATGCGCATGATCTGGTACTGCCCGAAGAACATCTTGCCCGCGTGATCGATCACCATCGATATCATGGCGATGAGCTTGAGCAGGTTGGTGTCCTTGTTCAGGCCCACGTCCTTCGGGGCGAAGACCGTCGCGAGCGCCGTTGCTTTCCTGGATGCCATTGGGGTTACCTCCACAGTGATGCGCATGGAACAGTATATGTGCCGTCGGGTTGGATATTGCCCCCGGATCGGCCTTGTGGCCGTTCCAAGGGCAATATGTTATGCCTCGTCGAATATCGTTTCCTTTTCCGGGTTCTGCTTGGGGGCCAGCGGCAGCGTGATCAGGAATTCCGTGCCCTCGCCCAGCTTGGAATGGACCTCGATTTCGCCGTTCATCGACCGCACGATGTGCTTTACGATGGCCAGGCCCAGGCCTGTGCCGCCCATCTGGCGGGAACGGCCCTTGTCGACGCGATAGAAGCGCTCGAACAGCCGGGGCAGGTTTTCCTCCGCGATGCCGATGCCGGTATCGGAGATGGTGATGTTGGCCTCCTGATCGTTTTTGAACACCTGCACCGTCACCGAGCCGCCGGGCTTGTTGTACTTGATGGCGTTTTCGGTCAGGTTGATCAGCAGCTGCTCCACCCGGTCGGGGTTGCCAATGATGAACACAGGCTCGCCGTTCAGGTGATAGTTGATGGTCACCTGCTTCTCCTGGGCGTGGATGGTCAGCATATCACACACGTCGCAGGCCTTTTTATCCAGCCGGATGCGCTCGGTGGCCACCTCGTCGTTGCCGGATTCCAGCTTGCTGATGGACAGTATGTCGTTGATCAGGCGCGTCAGGCGCTCGGTCTCCATCATGATGATGTTCAGGAACTTGTGGGCCATCTCCGGATGGTCGATGGCGCCGGCCTGCAGCGTCTCCACGAAGCCGCGGATGGAGGTCAGCGGCGTCTTCAGCTCGTGGGAAACGTTGGCTGCAAAGTCTGTGCGCACCTGCTCCAGGCGGCGCAGCTCGGTGATGTCCTCCACGATGGCCAGCGCGCCGACCACGCTGTCGTCCCGCCGCATGGGCGAAACATACAGCCGCAGGGGCCGGTGGCCCCGGCCCACGGCGGTGCGAGCGGCCACCTCGTTGGTATAAACGCCGCCCTGGCGCATGGCCTCAGTGAATACGTCGTCCAGCTTGACATCCTTTGAGACATCGTTGATGTTCTTGTACTCCGGATTTCCAACGATGCCCAACAGCTTCTTGGCCACCGAAGTGATGAAGATCACGTTCAGACGCTGGTCCACGGCGATGATGCCGTTCTGCATCTGGGACATGACCGTGCTGAGCACGTGGTTCCTGTTCTTTTGTTTGAATATGCGATCCTGTATCCTGGTCAGTATTGCGTTGTACTCCGCCGCCTGGGTATCGGTTTCCGGGAAGTATTCGACGCGTGCGTCGAAATTGCCGTCCGAAAAGCGATCCAGAGCCGTCATCACCTGCTCCACCAGCTTTTCGCGACGCATCACATTCACCAGCACGATGATGGCCGTCGCCATGGTCAGCACGTACAGCAGCGCCTGGGCAATCAGCGCCCGGTTATTGGAAAGCACGCTGAACGCGTCCGCGCGCAGCTTGGCATAAAGCAAAAACGCGCCATCATCGTATTGATAGATGGCGTACAATGCTGCCTTGCCTTCGGGGTTGGCGTGGCTGTAAACCACGGCCTCCCCGGCTTTCGCTTCGGCGATATCCGCTTCCGAAAGCCGGACATAGGCCTCGCTGGATGAATAAACGGCCACTCCCCCGGCATCGAACAGCGCCCGAACGGTGCCCTCGCTGAGGGTGACCGTTTCGAGCGTCTGCGCGCGTGCCTGCAGGGGATCATTACGGCTGAAATCGCCGGTGACCTTGCAAACTACAGAAAGATCCCGGATGAGCTCTTCATTGACCTCATTGGCAATCCTCGAGCAGTTATAGGTGAACAGCAGAGCCAGACAAACCAGTGAAACCAGGGTCACAATGAATGCAACCCTTGATTTCATAGGCGATTCTCCTGGCGATCGTTGAATTTGTAGCCGACGCCGCGGATGGTTTCGATATAGTGCGCGTCGTCGCCCAGCTTCTGGCGGATGTGACGGATGTGTACGTCCACTGTGCGGGTCTCGCCATAGAACTCATAGCCCCAGATGCGATCCAGCAGGAAATCGCGGGTCAGCACCTTGCCGCGGCTGAGCACCAGCAGCTTCAGAAGTTCGAACTCCTTCAGCGTCAGCGACAGCTTTTCGCCGTTGCGGAAGGCTTCGTAATTGCCCACATCGATGGTCAGGCCGCCCACATGCAGTATGCCCTCTTCCTCGTTCTGAGGCGCGGCGCGGCGCAGCAGGGCCTTGACGCGGGCGATCAGCTCGCGCACGGAGAAGGGCTTGGTGATATAATCGTCGGCGCCGAGCTCCAGGCCGAGGATCTTATCCACCTCGTCACCCTTTGCGGTCAACATGATGATCGGGATATCCGCTGTGGTAGGTGCGCTTTTGAGACGGCGGCAGACTTCCATGCCATCAATGCCGGGGAGCATAATGTCCAGCAATACCATTGCGGGACGCTCGTGCGCACAAACCACCAGCGCATCCTCGCCTGTGGCGGCAGTAACTACCCGGTAGCCGGAAGCCTCAAGGTTAAATGAAAGCAATTCAAGAATATGGGCTTCATCGTCAACGGCCAGAATCAGTTCGTTTGCCATGTGCGTTTCCTCTCTCTTTCTTCGTATTTGGTTATCTGGCGGCGCTGCCGTCAGATGTTCCTGGGTCAAAATCAGCAAGCAGCTTGTTCAGCTCATCCCTGAAGGATTGTATGTCACGGAATTGCCGATAGACGGAGGCGAAGCGCACATAGGCCACTTCGTCCAGCTTCTTCAGCCCGTCCATGACGAGCTCCCCCACCATCTTGCTGGTGATCTCGGAATCGGGCTGATTGTTCAGCTTGCGCTCGATCTCACGCACCAGTTCGTCGATCTCTCCGAGGGATACCGGGCGCTTTTCACAGGATTTGACGATGCCGGAGCGCAGCTTTTCAACGTCGAACGCCTCGCGGGTCTGATCCTTCTTGATGATCATCAGCGGGACCAGCTCTATGCGCTCATAGGTTGTAAAACGGCGGCCACAGTTTTCGCATTCCCTGCGTCTGCGAATCGATGTGCCGTCGTCGTTCTGGCGCGAATCCACCACACGACTTTGCGTGCATCCGCAATAGGCACACTTCATGCCACTATCACCTCGTATTAACTATTATACACAAAAAATAACTTAAAGTCCAGCCCCTTTTTCAATTTAATTGCACAATTTGAGCGGCAAATTGAGGTTTTTTCTTCATTGCGAACATAAACGCTCGTCATCCACCTCCACAAGGATCACATCGTCGCCGATCCGGCGCACGCGGCTCCAGTCGATCACCAGCCCTTCCCTGTCCTGCTTCAGAAATCCGAACAGCCCGCCGGAAGCGCCGGGCACCACCAGCGCCTGCACGCAGGCGGAATCATTCAGCACCAGATCGATGGGCTTGCCCAGCTTCCTGCCGTCGCAGATATTGACGACGTCCTTGCGCCTGATCTCAGAAAAGCTCATACCACCGCCTCCCGTAACAGGATATGAAGGCGTCTCCCGCCGGGTTCGACAAAACTGGGTCGAATTTCAGGATTGCTGTGACGCTGCGGACGATTGTCATCGAATTTGCCCGACGTGTGACGTATGCTTCGACAAATGCGCGAACAGCCCTCGGATCGGCGCGCCGGCGGGCCGTCCACGCCTTCCGCGAGGCGCGCCAAAGCGCCTGGGCCCGCGCCGCATGCTCCGCAAAGCCCCGCTCTCTTGTCGAAAACGTCGGCTTTGCCCGCGATTTGCCAGAGTTTCCGTCGATATTTTACCGGGCTGTATCGACATGAAATTCTTGAGATTTCCCACCTGATTTGGCTATGATGTCTGGGCGAGGTGATGCGGGATGTGCCTTGAAGCCTGCCTGGCGGTCAATATGGCGGCGGACACGCTGCTGCTTGCCGCGGTCAGCCGCGCGCTGGGCCTGTTTAACCTGCGCAGGGTACTCGCCGCCGGCGCTCTGTGCGCGGTGTACGCCGCGCTTGCGGCGGCCCGACCCGTTCCCCTTTCTTCGATACCCGTTCAGGGGCTCTTGCTGGTTGTCGTCTCTGTGCTGATTTCGGGGCCGTATGCCTTCGGCAGGTATGGCGCCGCGGCGGTGGCGCTGTGCGTCGGCACGGTATGCGGCGGAAGCTGTGCCGTACTGTGCTCTCTGTCCGGGCCCTGGGCGGCGCTGGTCGGCGCCGGTCTCGGCGCGCTGGCGCTGCTGTCGCTTTTGACGCTGAGACCACCCTCGTCATCCGCGTACGAGGTGGAGGTCATACTGGCCGTCGGCCTCTGCACCGCGCGTTTTCCAGCCCTGGTGGATACCGGCAACCGATTGCGCGAGCCCGTGTCGGGTCTTCCCGTGCTGATTGCGGAGGCAGGACTGCTGAAGGGCCTGCAGCCGGGGAGCGGCTTCAGAACGCTGCGCTACGGCGCTGTGGGCGGCGGCGGGTGCATGCCCTGCTTCAAGCCTTCGGCAGTGTGGATCCGCAGGGGCCCGGTCAGGCGCAGGGCACCGGACATCTGGGTCGCCGTCGCCCCGCAGCCCCTGCCGGGTCTGTTCCGCGCCCTCGCCCCATCCACGTTTTCCCAATACATATAGCAATATTCATTTTCTGCGAACAGGAGGAATGCTCATGGCCGTCAAATCCATTCGTCAATCCATATTCGGGCTGATCGTTCAGATCCGCCGGGGCTCCGTGTGCTACATCGGCGGCAGCGATCTGCTGCCTCCCCCGCTGTCCCGTGAGGAGGAGGTCGCCCTGATGCGGCGCTGCAACGCTGGAGACAGCGTCGCCCGTGCCACGCTGATCGAGAGGAACCTGCGCCTGGTGGTCTACATATCCCGGAAGTTTGAAAACACCGGCATCAGCATCGAAGACCTGATCTCCATCGGTGCGATCGGCCTGATCAAGGCGGTCAATTCCTTTGACCCGGACAAGAACATCAAGCTGGCCACCTATGCCTCCCGCTGCATCGAGAACGAGATCCTGATGGTGCTGCGCAAGACCAACCGTCTGAAGCTGGAGGTCTCGTTTGACGAGCCGCTGAATACCGACTGGGACGGCAACGAGCTGCTGCTGTCCGACATACTGGGCACGGAGCCGGACCTGGTGAGCAAGGATCTGGACGCCGACATAGAAAAGCAGATGCTGCACAGCGCCATCGACAAGCTGAATGCACGGGAGAAGTACATCGTCGGCCTGCGTTATGGCCTTGGCCAGGACAAGGAGCACACCCAGAAGGAGGTCGCCGACATGATGGGCATATCGCAGAGCTACATCTCCCGCCTTGAAAAGCGCATCATCGGCAAGCTGCGGGAGGAGATGGCAAAGCTGGCGTAGCGCATGGACTGTCAGGATGGTGCATAAACAAAGAAAAATCCTTCACCGCGCTCAGGATGACAGGCGATATGATGTCATCCCGAGCGCGGGCGAAGGATCTTTTGATGTCGATCAGCAGCAAATTACTTGATGACCTTCAGCGCCTTGCGGTCGATGGTCAGGGCCACGAAGATCAGGAAGATCACGCCCTTGATCAGCTGCTGGGTCTGGGGATCGTAGCCCAGGATCGCCAGGCCGCTGTTCAGCACGGCGTACATCAGCGTGCCGACCACGATGTTGGAGAAGCGCACCTTCGCGCCGCCGGTGATGGGCAGGCCGCCCAGCACCAGGGAGATCAGGATCTGGGTCTCCAGCTGGTTGCCCGCGGTGGCGGTGATGGAGCCGACCTTGATG
>CACYWI010000029.1 GCA_902778045.1 uncultured Eubacteriales bacterium | reverse complement strand
TTCGCCGTGGTGGCCCCCGACGATCCGCTGGCCCTGGGCTGCGTGGACCGGCTGCACGCGCTGGGCGTGAAGTGCTTCGGCCCGGACGCCAAAGCCGCCCGCATCGAGGCCAGCAAGGTGTTCGCCAAGGACCTGATGAAGAAGTACGGCATCCCCACCGCGGCCTACGAGGTGTTCGACGACGCGGAAAAGGCGCTGGCCTATGTGAAGGCCTGCCCGCTTCCCACGGTGGTGAAGGCAGACGGCCTGGCCCTGGGCAAGGGCGTGGTGATCGCCTTCACCCGCGAGGAGGCGGAGAGCGCCGTGCGCTCGGCCATGATCGACGGCGCGTTCGGCGCGTCCGGCAGCCGCATCGTGGTGGAGGAGTTCCTGGAGGGCCCGGAGGTCTCCGTGCTGGCCTTCACCGACGGCAAGACGGTTGTGCCCATGGTGTCCAGCATGGACCACAAGCGGGTGGGGGACGGCGACGTCGGCCCCAACACCGGCGGCATGGGCACCATCGCACCGAATCCCTGCTACACCCCGGCGGTGGCCGAGCGCTGCATGAAGGAGATCTTCCTGCCCACCATCGCCGCCATGCAAAAGGAGGGCTGCCCCTTCAAGGGCTGCCTGTACTTCGGCCTGATGGTCACGAAGGACGGCCCCAAGGTGATCGAGTACAACTGCCGCTTCGGCGACCCGGAGACCCAGGTGGTGCTGCCGCTGCTGGAGAGCGACCTGCTGACCGTGATGCAGGCCTGCGAGGACGGCACGCTGGCGGATACCCCCGTGGCGTTTTCAGACGGCGCGGCCTGCTGCGTGATGCTGGCCTCCGGCGGCTATCCCGGCAAGTATGAAAAGGGCAAGGTCATCGACCTGGGCAATGCCGAACAGATGGCCACGCTGTACCACAGCGGCACGGCCCTGAACGAAGCAGGCGAGTTCGTCAACGCCGGCGGGCGCGTGCTGGGCGTGTGCTGCACCGCGGACGACCTGGAAACCGCCGTCGAAAGGGCCTACAAGGCCGCGGACGAGGTCAAGTGGGACGGCATGATCCTGCGCCGGGATATCGGCAGGCGGGCGCTGGGGATTTTGAAGAAGGAGAAGAACTGACATGGTCTATCGCGTATACGCTGAAAAGAAGCCCGGCTTCGATCACGAGGCCGCCGCGCTGTATGACGAGCTGAAGTCCTTCCTGGGCATCGGGGGGATGACGGGCGTGCGGATCCTGAACCGCTACGACGTGGAGAACATCGACGCGGCGCTGTTCGAGCAGGCCGTGTCCAATGTGTTCTCCGAGCCGATGGTGGACGACGTCTACCGCGAGCTGCCGGAGTATACCGGCGTGATCTTCGCGGCGGAGTACCTGCCCGGCCAGTTCGACCAGCGGGCCGATTCCGCGGCCCAGTGCATCCAGCTGCTGGCCCAGTGCGAGCGCCCGGACGTGCGCACCGCCACGGTGTACATCCTGGCGGGCGAGCTGTCCGAATCGGATATCGCGCGCGTCAAGAAGCACGTGATCAACCCGGTGGAGCGCCGCGAGGCGTCCCTGAAGCCGGTGGATACGCTGAAGACCGCCTACGCCATCCCCACCACGGTGCAGACCATGCGGGGCTTCATCGATTATACCCCGGCGCAGCTTGCCGACTTCATCAGGCGCTACGGCCTGGCCATGGACGCCGCGGATATCGCCTTCTGCCAGTCCTATTTCAGGGATGAGCATCGCGACCCCACGCTCACCGAGATCCGCATGATCGACACCTACTGGTCCGACCACTGCCGCCACACCACCTTCCTCACGGAGCTGGGGAACGTGACCTTCGAGGATCAGGACGTGGAGGCCGCCTATCAGCGCTACCTGGCCGTCCGGGGCGAGCTGAACCGCACGAAGCCCGTGTGCCTGATGGACATCGCCACCATCGGCGCGAAGTATCTGAAGGCCAAGGGCGTGCTCACCGACCTGGACGAGAGCGAGGAGATCAACGCCTGCACAATCAAAGAACGAGACCCACAACCATCCCACCGAGATCGAGCCCTTCGGCGGCGCGGCCACCTGCATCGGCGGCGCGATCCGCGACCCGCTGTCCGGGCGCGGCTATGTGTACCAGGCCATGCGCGTCACCGGCGCGGCGGACCCCACCCGCAGCGTGGATCAGACCATCCCCGGCAAGCTGCCCCAGCGCCAGCTGGTGACCACCGCAGCGGCAGGCTATTCCAGCTACGGCAACCAGATCGGCCTGGCCACCGGCCTGGTGGAGGAGATTTATCACGACGGCTACGCCGCCAAGCGCATGGAGATCGGCGCGGTGGTCGGCGCGGCCCCCGCGGGCCAGGTGCGCCGCGAGGTGCCCGCCCCGGGCGACGTGGTGATCCTGCTGGGCGGCCGCACGGGCCGCGACGGCTGCGGCGGGGCCACCGGCTCCTCCAAGGCCCACACCCACGAATCGCTGGAGACCTGCGGCGCGGAGGTCCAGAAGGGCAACGCGCCGGAGGAGCGCAAGCTGCAGCGGCTGTTCCGCAACGCCGAGGCCATGCGCATGATCAAGCGCTGCAACGACTTCGGCGCGGGCGGCGTGTCCGTGGCCATCGGCGAGCTGGCCGACGGCCTGGACATCGACCTGAACGCCGTGCCCCGCAAGTACGAGGGCCTGGACGGCACCGAGCTGGCCATCTCCGAATCCCAGGAGCGCATGGCCGTGGTGCTGGCTCCTGAGGACCTGGACGCCTTCCGGGCGCTGGCGGATTCCGAGAACCTGGAATCCACGCTGGTGGCGAAGGTCACCGCCGAGCCCCGGCTGGTGATGAACTGGAACGGCGTGCGGATCGTGAACGTGGCCAGGGAATTCCTGAATTCCAACGGCGCGCCGAAGCACACCGACGTCGTGGTTGAAGCCCAGGACAAGGCCGACGCGCCGTTGAAGCGCGGCTTCGCCGAGGGCATGCGGGCCATGGCCTCCGATTTGAACCTGTGCTCCCAGCGCGGCCTGGCCGAGCGGTTTGACAGCACCAACGGCGCTTCCTCCATGCTGATGCCCTTCGGCGGCAGACGCCAGCTGACCCCGGCGCAGGCCATGGCCTCCCGCGTGCCCGTGGAGGGCGGCGAGAGCGACACCGCCAGCGTGATGGCCTACGGCTTCGATCCCTTCGTCAGCGAAAGGAGCCCCTGGCGCGGCGCTTACCTGGCCGTGGTGGATTCCATCGCCAAGCTGGTAGCCTCCGGCAACGGCACGAAGAACGTGCACCTGACCTTCCAGGAGTACTTCCAGCGCATGAACGGCGAAAGGGCCTGGGGCAGGCCCCTGTCGGCGCTTCTGGGCGCGCTGGAGGCCCAGCTGGACTTCGGCGCGGCGGCCATCGGCGGCAAGGACAGCATGTCCGGCTCCTTCGAGGACATCCACGTGCCGCCCACGCTTGTCTCCTTCGCGGTGGGCGTTTGCCCGGCGAAGGACATCGTGTCCGGCGAATTCAAGCGGGCGGGCAGCGAAGTGGGCTGGCTGAAGCCCGATTACCGCGCAAACGGCACCCCCGATCCCGTCAGCCAGAAGGCGCTGTTTGAGAAGGTGGACGGCCTGATCAAGTCCGGTAAAGCCCTGGCCGTGTACGCGGTGGGCAAGGGCGGCGTGGCCTCGGCGGCCTTCCGCATGGCCATCGGCAACGGCTTCGGCGTCGATTTTGAAGAAAACGTCGATCTGTTCATGCCCGTGTACGGCAGCTTCCTGGTGGAGTACGCCGACGCCGCGGACGCGGAGTGCGTGGTGGCCCACACCGCGAAGGAACGCGCCTTCACCATGGGCGGCGAGCGCGTGCCCGCGGACGAGCTGGAGGCGCTGTACGAGAGCCGGCTGAACGGCGTGTTCCCGGCCACGGTGAAGAAGGACTACGAGGCGCCCGCCGTGGGCTGCTTCGAGGCCAAGGGCCGGGTGCGGCCCGCTGTGGCCATCGCCAGGCCCCGGGTGCTGATCCCCGTGTTCCCGGGCACCAACTGCGAATACGATACCGCCCGGGCCTTCATCAAGGCGGGCGCGGCGCCGAAGGTGATGGTGATCCGCAACCTGAGCGCCCAGGCCGTCGCCGAGTCGGTGCAGGCCTTCGCGAAGGAGATCGAAAACAGCCAGATCGTATTCATCCCCGGCGGCTTCTCCGGCGGCGACGAGCCGGACGGCTCCGGCAAGTTCATCACGGCCTTCTTCCGCAACCCGCTGCTGCGGGACAAGGTGCACGACCTGCTGAACAACCGGGACGGCCTGATGGGCGGCATCTGCAACGGCTTCCAGGCGCTGGTGAAGCTGGGCCTGGTGCCCTATGGCGAGATCCGCGAGGCCGACCAGTGCGTGGAGGCCACGCTGACCTTTAACGACATCGGCCGCCACCAGTCCCGCTTGGTGCGCACCCGCGTTGCCAGCAACAAGAGCCCGTGGCTGATGCACACCCACTGCGGCGACGTGCACACCGCGCCGGTTTCCCACGGCGAGGGCCGCTTCGTGGCCTCGGACGATGTGATCGCCCGCTTGATGGCCAACGGACAGGTGGCCACCCAGTATTGCGACGAGAAGGGCAATCCCACCATGGACATCCGCTGCAACCCCAACGGCTCCAGCGCCGCCATCGAGGGCATCACCAGCCCGGACGGCCGGGTGTTCGGCAAGATGGCCCACAGCGAGCGCGTGGGCTTCGACGTGCCGCTGTATGTGAACGTGCCCGGCAACTACGACAACGGCATGTTCCGCGGCGCGGTGGATTACTTCAAGGGTTGATAGGAAAGGGGCTGTCTCAAATCATCTTGAGACAGCCTCTTTTGCGATCTCCCAGTAGGTCCGCAGCGCGGAGGGGAAGGGCAGGGCCTCCAGCTGGGCGGCATCGACGGGGCTATAGCCCTCCGGCGCGCCGTCGCACTCTGCCAGCCAGCCCTGCATGCGCCACACGATGTGGGTGAATACGTGCTTCGCGTCGGGCAGGCGGCGGTCGATCCGGATCCCCGCAAAGCCCGCTTCGGCCAGCGCGGCGCGGAGCCCGTCCTCGGCATAATGGCCTTCCAGCGCGGCGAACTCGTACAGACCGCCCAGCAGCCCCTTCGGGCGGCGGCGCACCAGCAGCCGTCCGTTCAGCATGACCAGCAGGATCGTCCGGTCCTGCTGTTTTTTTGCCGCCGGAGCGCGCTTCCTCGGAAAGTCCATTGCGGCGTCCTCCGCCCTGGCGCGGCAGTGGGCCGCCACGGGGCAGGCGTCGCAGCGGGGCGCCTTGGGCGTGCAGATCGCGGCCCCCAGGTCCATCAGGGCCTGGTTGTAGTCGCCGGGGCGCTGTCGGTCTATCAGCACCGCGGCGGGGTCGACGAGGTCGAAGGGCGTGTTCAACACGTCCTCCCAGGCCAGCACCCGGGAAAGCACCCGGGCCTGGTTGCCGTCCAGCGCCGGTACCGGCTCGCCCCAGGCGATGGAGGCGATGGCGTTCGCGGCGTAGGGCCCCACGCCCGGCAGCCGGCGCAGCGCCTCGGCGGTGGCCGGAAAGCGGCCGCCCATTTCCGCGGCCACGCGCCTGGCCGCCGCGTGCAGGTTCCTGGCGCGGGAATAGTAGCCCAGCCCCTCCCACAGCTTCAGCACCGTCTCCTCGTCGGCGGCGGCGAGGTCGAACACGGTGGGGAAGCGCTCCAGGAATCGGGCGTAGTAGCCCTTTACCGTCTGCGTCTGGGTCTGCTGCAGCATGATCTCCGACAGCCATACGCGATAGGGGTCCCGTTCGCCCCGCCAGGGCAGCGCCCGGGCGTTGGCGTCGTACCAGGACAGAAGGTCTTCCGAAAATCTCATATCCAGGCTCCCGATTCTCATCTATTAGAGTGTGTTTCTAAATCGATTCCCCGCAGGTTTACTGGCGGTAAATCAAGGGGAATCAACGCAGAAATGCAGTCAAAGACGCCGAAAATGCGCTTCAGGTATTTTGGAAACACACCCTAAAATCGCAGCGCCATGCGATACGCACGGCGCTGCGAACAACGGGCCTTGGGTCACTCGGCGGACACGGTGGCCACGTCGCTGCCCATCACGGCCTGCAGGTCGGCCCAGACCTGGCGCATCCGCGCGGCGTCGGCGTAGGCCATGCCCTCGGGCGCGCTCTCCAGCCACTGGCCCACCGCCAGCGAACGGTAGTCGTAGCGGCCGTCCTCGGTCTCGTTGCGCCACACATAGGTGGGTATGTACTTGAGATCGGTGATGGCGAAGTGGCCGTAATCGGTCTCCTGGATGGTGAACTGGAATATGATGCCGTTGTCGTTCTGGCCGTACTGGTCGGACAGCAGGTTGCCCGTCGCGCCCAGGCACAGCGTGCGGTGCACGTTGCCCGCGGAATCCTTGGATTCCAGCCAGGTCGCCGGCTGCACCACATGGGGGTTGTAGCCGATGATCACGTCCACGCCCCAGTCGGACAGCTTCTGGGCGATCAGCTTCTGGGTGTCGGTGGGGGTGGTGTTGAACATCTCGCCCCAGCTGCAATAGCAGATGATCACATCCGCCCCGGCGGCGCGGGCGTCCTCGATGTCCTTCTTGGCGTTGGATTTGGAGATCAGGTTTACGCCGTACTGTATGGCCGCGGCCTCGGTCTTCTTTTCGTTGTCGTTCAGGGTCTCGGTATAGGCCAGGAACGCCACGTTGATGCCGTTGATGTCGCGGATCACGGGGGTGGCCCGCTCCTCGGCGGAGGCGGCAGCGCCCACATAGTCCATGCCCTCGGCCACGCAGTTTTGTATGGTGGCCTGCAGCTCGTTGAAGCCGCCGTCCAGCGCGTGGTCGTTGGCCAGCATCAGCATGTCGACGCCGGCGTTTTTCAGCGTGCCGATCAGCGAGGGCGGCGTGACCATCTTCGCACTGCCGGAGTATTCGGTGGTGCCGCCAAGGGTACCCTCGACGTCGCCCACGGTGTAATCGGCATTGCCGATGATCTCCGCGATGTCGACGAACATGCTGTCGAAGTCAAAGGTGTTTCCGCTGACCGCGGCGCGCAGCAGGTTCTGCTGCATCGCGATCTCGCCCAGCGAGCGGATCGTGGCGCTGCGGGGCTCCGGCTCCGGCGTGGGCGTGGGTACCGGCGTGGGGGTGGGGGTGGGCGTCACTTCGACCTCCTCGGGCGCTTCGGTGGGCACCACGTTCACCGCGGCCACGTCTTCGCCGCCAAAGGGATGCAGCACCGCGACGGCCACCGCGCCGATGATGATCAGCAGCAGCACCGCCAGCACCCCCAGGCCCAGCGGCGTGATGCGGTAGTTCCCGACTCTGAGACCTTTTACGGGTTTGTTGGCCATTTTGCTTACCTCCATGGAAATGCAAACGCTTTCCATTTAATATAGACTGGCACTATTATAGCATACATGTCGCCCTTCGGCAATGGAGAAATTTGATTTTGGGGTATATTTTTTGCAATAATATTTCGATATATGAAAATCTGTTAATTAAGATTGTGACAAAATTTCATTTTTTTATTCCAACCCGATTGACAGGACGTAATGTATGATGTATGCTTGTAATGGCATTGAATAGTTATATGGGCGGCCTGTGCCCGTTGGGCGCGGCACGCGATTCCTTTGGATGTGTGTTAAGGGGTAGAGAATATGGCGACACATGCGATTGGAAAATTCAAATTCAATTTCTCGAAGCAGGGCCTGGCCTATCGATGGGGCGATGGCACGATCCACCGCCTGTTCCAGGGCAAAAACGGCCAGACGGACGAGGATGACTTTATAATGGATGACGCGCCTGAAGCCGAAGCGGACTATCAGGACGCTTATGATGCCCAGGACAGCGGTTATGACGGCGGCGGCGACCGTTACGACGACGATCGTTACGACGATGACGACGGCTATGCCGACGACGACGGCTATGCCGATGACGACGGCTACGACGGCGACGACGGCTACGACGACGACCGCTACGCCGATGACGACCGCTACGCCGACGACGGCTACGACGACGACCGCTACGCCGACGATCGCTATGCCGACGACGGTTATGACGGCGATCGCTATGCCGACGACGGCTACGACGACGACCGATATGATGACGACGGCTACGGCGACGACGGCTATGATGACGACGGTTACGCCGGGGACTATGGCGACCGCTATCAGGACGAGGACGCCGGCGACGGCTATGCCGACGACGAGGGCTACTACAGCGAGCAGAGCGCGCTGATGCGCTATGTGGACGAAAACGACTGGGTGACCTACCTGCTGCTGTTCCTGTTCCCGCCGCTGGGCATCTACCTGCTGTGGCGCAGGCAGCGCTTCGACAAGCCCATCCGCTGGGCGGTCACCGCGGCGTCGGCCATATGGTTCGTGGTGGCGCTGATCCTGCTGCTGCGCGGCCTGCTGGGCGGCAACGGCGATCAGCAGGTGCAGCCGAACATCACCATCCCGCCGGTCACGGTGGAACAGACCGCCGAGCCTGAGCCCGAGGTCACCGACGCGCCGGAGCCCGTGGAGACCGGCGACATCACCGCCATCGACCTGGGCGGCGGCGGCGCGCAGGATGCCGAGCCCGCCGAGGGCGGCGATTCCACCGCCGGGGACGCCGACGCGGCGCCCGCGCCCACGGCGCTGACCAGCGCCGGCAGCGTCAGCGCGGATACCGCGGCCTATGTGTGGAGCCCGGCCACCGGCCTGTACTACCACTCCACCGACACCTGCCCCAGGATCGAGGCCGGCGTGCAGACCTGGCGCGTGACCCGCGAGATCGCGGAGAACAGCCGCCACCAGTCGCCCTGCCCGGATTGTATCGGCGGCGGCACCACGGTGACCTACTACGCCACGCTGGGCGGCAAGTACTATCACTCCAACGCCACCTGCAGCAAGATGCGCAATCCGTTGGAGTACACCAAGGCCGCGGCGGAGAACGAGGGCAAGCTGCCCTGCCCGGTCTGCATACTGAAGACCCAGGATTCCCTGGAGGAGAGCGACGACGTGGTCGCCGTGCTGATCAACGACAAGACGACTGACAAGAGCGGCATCCAGGTGTACGCCACCAAGGGCGGGACCTACTTCCACGTGAAATCCGACTGCAGCGGCATGCAGAACCCCACCAAGGGGCCGCTGAGGGACGCGCTGCTGGCCGGCAAGAAGGCCTGCCCGACCTGCTGCGCCAGCGCCGGCACGCTGGTATACTGCACCAGCGGCGGCAAATCCTACCATACGGACAAGAACTGCCAGGGCATGACCGGCGCGAAGCAGGTCACGCTGGCGGAGGCCATGGTGCTCGGCAAGGCGAAGTGTGATGTGTGCATCAAGGGCAGCGTTGCCAGCGCCACGGGCGGCGCCACGGACGGCACCACCGAGACCAAGACGGTGAAGATCGGCAACGCCACCGGCGACGATGTGAAGGTGTACGCCACCAAGAACGGCACCTACTATCACACCAACAACACCTGCAGCGGCATGAAGGACGCCCAGCTGTACACGCTGAAATCGATGCTGCTGGCGGGGAAGAAGGCCTGCCCGACCTGCGCCTCCAGCGCCAACACCAAGGTATACGCCACCAAGGGCGGCAAGTACTATCACTCCTACGCCACCTGCTCTGACATGACCAACGCCAGCAGCGGCACGCTGGCCGAGGCGCTGGCCGCGGGGCTGAAGCGCTGCCCGAAGTGCTGGGGCAATTCGGCCGCGAACACCAATACCAACGCGACCACGGCCAAGGCGGCGAATACCAACGCCGCCAACACCAAGGCCGCGGCCGCCAACACCGCGGCGAACAACCAGACCGCCGCGGTCACGGTGCCCACGGTTTCCGAAAGCCGCGCCCAGGCCGCGCCCTCGAAGGCCACGGCCAGCAACACCTACGTCTACGCCACCCGCAGCGGCAGCTACTTTCACCTGAACAGCAGCTGCGGCGGCATGACCGGCGCCAGCCGGGTCTCCCTGCAGACCGCGGCGAAGGCGGGCAAGAAGCCCTGCCCGATCTGCGCCACCGCCGCCAACCGCACCGTATACTCCACCTCCAACGGCGATCACTATCACGTGGCCAGCGTGTGCATACAGTCCGGCATGAAGAACGGCACCAAGCGCACCCTGGCCGAGGCGCTTTTAAGGAACCAGACCGCCTGCCCCTACTGCCTGAGTAGCAGGAGCGCGGCCGAAAAGGCCGTCGCCGTGGCGGACGCCGCCAAGAGCGGCAGCGCCGCGAAGGTGGCCGAGGCCATCGTGGCCCAGAGCGGCGGCACCACCTACAAATCCGGCAAGTCCGGCGTGCGGGTGTACGCCACGGTGTCCGGCAAGTACTATCACACCAGCAGCAGCTGCTCCAACCTGTCCGGCACGCCCAGCCGCGTCACGCTGGAAACGGCGCTGAACTACGGCAAGAAGGCCTGCCCGGAGTGCGCCTCCTCCGCCACGCGCAAGGTGTACGCCACCAAGGGCGGCAAGTACTATCACTACAGCAAGAGCGACGCCGGCTCCGGTGCGAAGGAGGGCACCCTGGCCTCGGCGCTGGCCTACGGCTTTGATCCCTGCCCGAACTGCGTGCAGAAGGCCGCTTCGTCCGCGGCCCAGCCCGTGACCACCGCCTTCAAGTCCGGCACCTCCGGCATCAAGGTATACGCCACCACCGGCAGCAAGTACTACCACGCGAATTCCACCTGCTCCGGCCTGACCGGGGCCAGCCGGGTGTCGCTGGAAACGGCGCTGAACTACGGCAAGAAGGCCTGCCCGGTGTGCCTGTCCGCGGCGAATAAAAAGGTCTATGCCGTGGCGGGCGGCAGCTATTACCACTACAGCAAGGCCCACGCCGGCTCCGGAGCCACGGGCGGCACGCTGGCGGTGGCCCGCGCCATCGGCCTGAAGGCCTGCCCCCAGTGCACCACGCTGGCCGCGGGCGCGGACAGCTTTGAAAACGGCGGCGCGGAGAACGCCCCCGTCTCCATCGAGGTGTACGCCGCCGAGGCGGATACCGGCGTGTACATCGACATCGCCAGCGCCAACAGCTATTACCACAAGTCCGCCAGCTGCAGCAAGGCAGGCTTCTCCGGCGGCGAAAAGGTGACGCTGCAGTACGCGAAGGACTGGGATTACAAGGCCTGCCCCTACTGCAATCCGCCCACCAGCGTGATTCCCCAGTCCACCGAGACGTGACAATGCCATGCCAACGCAATCGACCCGGCGCGCGCTGCCCGGGTCGATTTTCTACTTGCGCAAACGGCGCGTATAGGGTAAAATATATCATAGAATAATATGGCGCGCGGCGGAGATGCGCGCCTCAAGGGGGATATGCTATGGATGTCAGGGCACTGTTCGATCGCAATCGCGAACGCCTGGACCGGCTGTACGCGGGGCAGGACCAGTTTGAACGCTACAATCGCCTGGCCGAGACCTTCCGCGCCCAGTTTGGCCGCGAGCCGGAGATGTTCGTGTCCGCGCCGGGCCGCACCGAGGTCGTCGGCAACCACACCGACCACCAGAACGGCAAGGTGCTGGCCGCCGCCGTGAACCTGGATACCGTGGCCGCCGTCGCCCCCAGGAACGACGGGCGCGTGGTGCTGTATTCCGAGGGCTTCCCGACGCCCTTTGACGTGGATATCACCGACGACGCCGCCCGCGAGGACGAGAAGGAGACCACCTTCTCGCTGATCCGCGGCATCGCCGCTCGCATGAAGCAGCTGAACTACAAGGTCGGCGGCTTCGACGCCAGCGTGACCAGCACTGTGTTCAAGGGCAGCGGCCTGTCCTCGTCCGCGGCCTTCGAGGTGATGCTGGTGGGCGTCTTCGACGCGCTGTACAACGGCGGCGTGGTGGAGGCCCAGGAAAACGCCCGCATCTCCCAGTATGCGGAGAACGTGTACTTCGGCAAGCCCAGCGGACTGATGGACCAAATGGCCAGCGCCGTGGGCGGCCTGTCCATACAGGATTTCGGCAAGACCCCCACCGGGGTGGAGGCCATCGCCTACGATTTCGGCGCGAAGGGCTATGCGGTGTGCGTGGTCAGCGCCGGCGGCGAGCACGGCAATCTGACTCACGAATATGCCGCCATCCCCGCCGAGATGAAGCAGGTGGCCAGGGCCCTGGGGCAGGAACTTCTGCAGAACGTGACCCCGGAGCAGCTGTTCGACGCGCTGCCGCGGCTGAAGAACAACGTCAGCGACCGGGCCATCCTCCGTGCGTTCCACTTCGTGGATGACACACGCCGCGCCCAGCAGGCCGCCGACGCCCTGAAGCGGGACGACCTGAAGGGCTTCTTCGACACGGTGATCCGCGCCGGCGACAGCAGCTGGGAGCTGCTGCAGAACCTGAACGTGGCTGCCAGCGACAACCAGGAGATCCCCCTGGCGCTGGAAATGAGCCGCCGGCTGCTCTCCGGCCGGGGCGCGTGGCGCAACCACGGCGGCGGATTCGCCGGCACGATACTGGCCTTCGTGCCCTTCGACCTGCTGGACGCCTATCGCGCCGCGATGGACGGCGTGTTCGGCGAAAAGGCCACCACGGTGCTGGCCATCCGGCCCGAGGGCGTGGTATCGATCAAATAAAGAGTGGAGAGTGGCGAGCGGAGAGTGGCGTTGAAGATGACAAAGCCATTCTCCGGGCTCCGAACGCTTCACACGAGGCGGATTTATGACCTACGAAACCCATTCTGAACAGGAAACCATGATGCTGGCGGCACGGCTTGCGCCGATGCTGTCGGCGGGGGACACGGTGTTGCTGGAGGGCGACCTTGGCGCGGGAAAATCGGTGCTGGCCCGGGGCATCGCCCGGGGCATGGGCATCGAGGGCCCCATGCCCAGCCCCACCTTTACGCTGATGATCCCCTATGAGGGAACTGGCGGCAAGCTGTACCACTTCGATCTGTACCGCCTGGCGGACCCGGATGAATACTATGCCGCGGGGCTGGATGAATTCGTGGGCGGCGACGGCGTGGCGGTGGTCGAATGGCCGCAGATGGCCGGGCTGGAGCCCCGCCCCTGCCTCAGGCTGTGCCTGGAGCGCTGCGGGGGCGACCAGCAGCGCCGCATCGAAATCGAAAACGACGGCGTGGCGGGCTTCGATCCCGCGGCCCTTTCGGATTGGAGGATCAGGGATGGCGAATGAGTATCGGCCCACCGTGCTGGCCATAGATACCTCCGGCCCGGTGGCGGGCTGCGCGCTGCTGCGGGAGGGGCGGATCGCCCACCTGGCGGTGATGAACCACGGGCTGACCCACTCCGAGACGATCATGCCCGCGGTGGACGCCGCGCTGCAGGCGGCGGGCCTGTCCTGCCGGGACGTGGATGTGTTCGCCGCCGTGGCCGGTCCGGGCTCCTTCACCGGCGTGCGCATCGGCGTGTGCGCGGCCAAGGGGCTGGCCCACGCCGCCGGGAAGCCCTGCGCCCGGGTGCATGCCCTGGAGGCGCTGGCCATGAACTTCTATGGCTTTGACGGCCTGTGCTGCCCGATCCTGGACGCCCGTCGGGGCCAGGTGTACTGCGCCGCCTTCGACATGTCCCGCGGCATGCCCCAACGGGCGCTGGAGGACGCCGCCCAGCCGCTGCAGGAATTCCTGGCGCGGCTGCCCGGCGACCGGCGGCTGGTGTTCGTGGGCGACGGCGTGCCCGTGCATGCCGAAGCCGTGGAGCAGGCCCTGGGCGAACGGGCCCTGATCGCGCCGGAGAACCTTCGGGACCTGCGCGCCGACGCGGCCTGCCTGCTGGCCGCCGCCCGACCGGATACCTGGGCGCCCGCCGCGCAGCTGCGGCCCATCTACCTGCGCGCGCCCCAGGCGGAGCGGGAACGGAAGAAGAGAGCTGAAAGTACGATGTAGGGGCGGCGCGGCGAAGCCGTGACGGAAGCGGTCGCCGCCCGCTTGACGAGGTTTCAATGGCAGAAGTTACGATCGGATTGATGACCCTGGACGACGTGGAGGCGGTGCACGCCATCGAGACGGCCTGCTTCAAAACCCCCTGGTCCAAGGAATCCTTTTACCGGGAGGTCACCGACAACGCCTGCGCCCGCTATGTGGTGCTGCGGGAGGACGGCGTGGCCATGGCCTACGCCGGCGTATGGTTCGTGCTGGACGAGGGCCACATCACCAACATCGCCGTGCACCCGGACCGCCGCGGCCTGGGCTATGGCGAGCGGGTGACCCGGGCGATGATCCAGCTGGCCGCGGACAGCGGCATGAGCTGGATGACGCTGGAGGTGCGCCGCTCCAACACCGCGGCGAAGAACCTGTACCACAAGCTGGGCTTCATCGACGTGGGCTACCGCAAGCGCTATTACGAAAACAGCGAGGACGCGCTGATCATGGCGCTGGAGCACCTGCCCGAGGGCAACCCGGAGAACGACCCCATGCTGGTGCGCGAAGAGGCGGACCAGGAAATCGCGGAAGCGTAAAGACTATGCTGTTCACCATTCTGGAATCGGTCATCGTTGCGGTGGCCTGCTGCGCGGCGTCGGTGCATTGCATCCACGCGCTGCAGATGGGCCGCTATCAGCTGCCGGCCTATCGCCACTGGCTGTCGCGCAACCGGGACCGCATATTGAAGGAAAACGTGCTGTGGGCCTTCGCGGCGGCGCTGCTGAAGGGCTACCTGCCGGTGCTGCTGTCCATGTTCGTGCCGGTGGAGGACACCCGCCGCGCCATCGCCAACGGGCTGGTGCTCGTGCCCTTCGTGGGCCTGATGGCGTGGACCGCCTGGCGGGATTATACCCGCCCCAGCAAGCGCCCCTTCGCCGCCACCAAGCGGGTGCGCAGGCTGCTCAGCGTGCTGCTGGCGCTGTGCCTGGCGCTGGCGGCGCTGTTCGCGATGATGAAGCCCATGACCATCCCCGTGTACTTCCTGTACGCGCTGATGCCCTTCCTGGTGCTGCTGGCGGCGATGATCATCAACCCCTACGAGGCGCGGCTGAACGCCAACTTCTTCAAGAGCGCCCGCAAGAAGATCCGCGAGCGCAAGGACCTGATCACCATCGGCATCACCGGCAGCTACGGCAAGACCAACGTCAAGTTCATGCTGCGGGACATACTGTCCGCCAAATACAGGGTATTGGCCACGCCCGCCAGCTTCAACACGGCCATGGGCGTCTCCCGGGTGATCAACGACCAGCTGAAGCCGGAGCACCAGGTGTTCATCGCCGAGATGGGCGCGACCCACGTGGGCGATATCAAGGAGCTCGTGGATCTCGTCAAGCCCAAATACGGCATACTCACCAGCATCGGCCCCCGGCACATGGATACCTTTGGCTCCATGGAAAATATTGCCAGCACGAAATTCGAGCTGATACAGGGCCTGCCCCGGGAGGGGCTGGCCGTGTTCGGCTCCGGCGACGACTACATCAAGCGGCTGTACGCCCTGTGCAAGCATGAAAAATGCCGCATCGGCCTGGAGGGCGACGACGGCGCGTACCTGTGGGCCGATGAGATCGCCTTCAGCGACCGCGGCACGAGCTTCACGATGGTCTGCGCCGACGGCGAAAGCGCGCGCTGCCGGACCCGTCTGCTGGGCAGCTATAACGTGAAAAACCTGCTGCTGGCCGCGGCGCTGGCCCACCGCATGGGCATGTCGCTGCATGAGATCGCGGAGAAGGCCCAGGCGCTTTCGCCCATTGAGCACCGCATGCAGCTGATCCCCGGCGAGCTGTGCGTGATCGACGATTCCCTGAACGAGGACGCCGACAGCGCCTTCGAGGCCATGCGGGTCGTCTCGCAGATGCCCGGGCGGCGCATCGTGGTGACCCCCGGCCTGGGCGAGCAGGGCGGCAAGGAGGCCGACGTCAACTTCGCCCTGGGCACCGTGATGGCCGACAGCGCCGACGCCGTGATCCTGGTGGGCCGCCGCGCCTTCACCCGAAGCATCATCCGCGGCATGATGCAGTCTGGCTTCTCCCGCTCCAACCTGCATACCGCCGACGACATGGACGACGCCTCCGAGATCCTGAACGAGATTTCCGAAGCGGGGGACACCGTGCTGTTCGAGAGCCGGATACCGGAGTACGAGGAAGAATCGTAGGGATGGGAATTGGGCAACAGGGGCTGTGAAGGGGCGGCATGGAAGCGACCGCCATAGACAGACGAAAGATCCTTCGCTTCGCCCGGGATGACAACGAATCGGAAAGATGTGTCATCCTGAGCGGAGCGAAGGATCCGTTTATTATGCTCGGGCAGAGCGGCGCTTCAGCCTACAGCGCGGAGGAGCTGAGGTTCCGGTCGAGCGCGCATCGAGCGGAAAGGGGAATAGCAGATGATCGATCGTGCGACAGTCCGGGCGCTCTGTGGAACGCCTGAGGCTGTCGACGCTTATATCAGGTTCCGCACCAGCTGCATGATCCCGCCCGCCGCGCGCATGGCCAGGCGCTTGAACAGGGACATCCGGGGAACGTCCAGCCCCTCGGGCAGCTCGACGGTGTTTTCGTCGATCACCCGGCGGCAGGCGGCGTGCAGGGCGTCCATGTTCGCCCGCAGCGCGTCGGCGAACGCCTTGCCCCGGATCACCAGCATCAGTTCGGTATCCACATAGGTGCTGCGCAGGTCCAGATTGTAGCAGCCGATCACCGAGAGCGCGTCGTCGATCAGCAGCGCCTTGCCGTGGTGGTAGTTGTCGCCGGCGTATTCCAGCAGCGTGTCCACGGCGGCGATCACATCGCCCCTGTGGTACAGGTAGTCGCCGGTGGCCACGATGTTGTGGCTGATCTCCGGGGCGTTCACCATCAGCGTGACGGGCGTGCTTTCGGCGATGCCGGACAGGCGCCCGGCCATTTCCCGGCTGAGCACCGCGTAGGGGGAGTGGATCACGATGCCGCGCTTCGCCCGGTCCATCATCGCGCACAGCGTGGAGAACACCGCCGGCTGCTTGGCGTACACGGTGGTGGGATTGGACACCAGCCACACGCCTTGGGCGGGCAGTGTGCGGGCGGCGTAATCCACGGGCTGGAACAGCTCCGGCCTGCCGTCGCGCAGGGCGTCGTAGCGCGTGCGCAGCTCATCCAGCAGTCGGTCCCCGCGCGCCTTATTCAGGCTTCCGCCCGGGAACGCCGCGCAGTCGCCGCCGTCCCACACCGAGGCGAAGTAATCCCGCAACACACTTACGGCGCTCTGCGCGCCGGCATGGCCATGGTCGCCGTTGTACACCAACGCCTCCCGGTCGTCCTTGCGCGGGCCGTCCAGGTATTCGCCAATGAAGGCGTCGAAGCTGTTGCGCCCGCCCAGTATGAAGGCCATGTCGTCCACGATCAGGTACTTGTCGTGCATGCGGCCCATGTCGTGGCGGGGGTCCAGCAGCCGGGGCGGGTTGTAGAAGCGGATCTCGATGTTCGGGTGGGCCTCCAGCGCCTTGAACAGCGGGTTCGGCGACACGCTGATCAGCCCGGCGATGCCGTCCACCAGCAGGCGCACGCGCACTCCGGCGTCGGCCCGCTCCAGAGCCACGCAGGCCACGTCCCGGGTGCTCTCGCCGTCGCGCAGGTCGTAGGAGGTGATCGTTCAAGAGCCGTATCCGCTCGTCCAGCGCGTCGGCGTGGGTGCCCAGCAGCGCGGCCCGGTCCGGCGTGTCGATGTCCCGCTGCATCGCGTCGGCCAATGCCTCGACGGCGGCGGCGTCCTCCAGCTCCGGGCGATGGCTGAAGGGCAGGTACGCGCCGACGACGTGAAACAGCGAAAACGCGAGCAGCAGCAGGCAAAGCGCCCTGATGGCGGCGCGAATCGGGCGTCGCCTGCGATTCTTCTTCATCTTGTGCTACAGCTTGTCGGTGAGGGCCTTCAGCTCGTCGCCGGTGACCTCGCGCCACTGGCCTGGCTGCAGGCGGCCCAGCCGCAGGTTCATGATGCGTATCCTGCGAAGCTGGGTCACGTTCGCGCCCAGGGCCTCGCACATCCTGCGGATCTGGCGGTTCAGCCCCTGCACCAGTATGATGTTGAAGCTGCGCTCGCCGGTGCGCCTGGCCCTGCAGGGCAGGGTGACGGTGTCCAGTATGGGCACGCCCGCCATCATCCGCTGCAGGAATTCGGCGGTCACCGGGCGGTCGATGGTCACCTCGTACTCCTTCTCGTGTCCGCCGGCGGCCCGCAGCAGGCGGTTCACGATGTCGCCGTCGCTGGTCAAAAGCAGCAGGCCCTCGCTGTCCTTGTCCAGCCGGCCCACCGGGAAAACGCGATAGGGCAGGCCCAGGTAGTCCACCACGTTCATCGGCTCCCGTGGGTCGGCGGTGCACACGATGCCCCTGGGCTTGTACAGCAGGATGTACTTCTTTTCGCTTTCGCCGGACAGGGGCTTGCCGTCCACCGTGACGGCCATGCCCGGCAGCACCCGGTCGCCCAGGGCCCCGCGCCGCCCGTCCAGCTTCACCCGTCCCTCTTCGATCAGGCGGTCCGCCTCCCGGCGGGAGCAGTAGCCGCAGTCCGCGATGTATTTGTTCAGCCGCTTGCCCGGCAGTTGATTGTCCATGCGCGCATCTCCGTTTTCAGCGTATTATCGCTGAACTATTATAACATACATCGACCCAAAAGCAAAGCCTCGGGCACAAAAGAAGATCCTTCGCCGGCGCTCGGGATGACACAAAATGGGCTGTCATCCTGGGCGCAGCGAAGGATCCTGCGATCGGTTAAACTATGGGGATGTGTTTCAGCCGCCCAGCCGCGTGCTCCTCTGGGCGATCTTCACCAGCGAGAAGAATTCCTCGCGGTACTCGTCGCTCAGCGGGGCCTGCTTCAGCAGCTCGATCACCGATTCCATGGTGGAGGTGCCCTTGTACTCACTGTCGTTCAGCACCATGCCGAACTCGGCCACGGCCGCGGCGAACAGGAAGTCGCCGTCGGGGGCGTCGGTGACGCTGGCGTCGTCCACCACGGTGGTCTCCAGCACGCTGGTGTCGCCGCCGGGCTGCTTGTAGCGGGTGCTGAGCGTCAGCCACTCGCCGCCCTGCGCCGCCTCGGTCAGGGCGCTGCTCTGGTATTTGAGGCCCGATTCGCCCTCGTCTGCGGTCGCGGGCACCAGCTCGTACAGCACGGTCACGCAGGCGCCCGCGCCGACCTCGCCGGCGTCCTTCCTGTCGTCCTCGAAGTCCTGGTTCTCCAGGGCGCGGTTCTCATAGCCGATCTGCCGCCAGGCGGAGATCTTCGCCGGGTTGAATTCGATCTGGAACTTCACGTCGTCGGCCACGGCGTACAGGGTCTGGGTCAGCTCCTCGCACAGCACCTTCTTCGCTTCCAGGATGCTGTCGATGTAGTAGTAGTTGCCGTTGCCGTCGTCGGCCAGGGTCTCCATCTTGGTGTCCTTGTAGTTGCCGTCGCCGAAGCCCAGCACGGACAGGTAGATGCCGGTCTCCTTCTTCTGGGACACGAAGTCGTGCAGGTCGCTCTCGCTGGTCATGCCCACGTTCAGGTCGCCGTCGGAGCACATGATCACCCGATTGTTCCCCCTGGGCCGCAGGTAGCGCAGCGCCACCTCGTAGGCCTGGGCCAGGCCGCGCTCGCCGTAGGTGGAGCCGGAGGCCTCCAGGCTGTCGATGGCGGTGATCAGCTTCGCCTTGTCGGAGACCGGGTTCGCGCCCTCGATGATGATCTCCTCGCCGCTGGCGTAGGTGACGATGGACACCGTGTCCTTTTCGGTCAGCTGGTCCAGCAGCATCGTCATAGCCCGCTTGGCCAGGTCCAGCTTGTTCTCGTAGGCCATGGAGCCGGACACGTCCATCAGGAACACCAGGTTCGAGCCCTCGTCCGCGGCCTGGGGTGCGTCGGCGGCGCGCACGCCCAGGGCCAGCAGCAGGTTGTCGCCGTTCCAGGGGCAGGGGGCGAGCTTCGCCGTCACGCCGAATTTGCTGCCCGAGGCGGGGGCGGCGTAGTCATAGCGGAAGTAGTTCAGCATCTCCTCCACGCGTACCGCGCCGGAGGGGATGTCCTCGGGCATGTAGCCGTCGTTCAGCATGCGCCGCAGGTTGCAGTAGGAGGCGGTGTCCACGTCCGCCGAGAAGGTGCTCAGCGGGTCGGTGGAAACCTTGCGGAAGCCGTTCTCCTTCACCGCGGCATATTCCTCGGTATTGAAGTCGGGATAGCCCATGCTGGGGGCCATGGCGTACAGCGCGCCGCCGGTCAGGGGCATCGCCTCGTACTCGTAGGCCATCGCGCCGTCATCCATGACCTCCACCTCATAGGGCTCGTTCGTCGTCAGGGGCATCTCCTGGCCGCGGCTGGCCTGGTTCGTCATGCCCATCAGCAGCATCGGCAGCGCGCAGCCCGCCAGCAGCGCGGCCACCAGGGCCAGCACCACGATTAATGTGATCTTCTTCATCTCTTTTCCCTCCCGATTGTATTGTTGTTGATGGTTGGACGCGCCGGGATGGCAACAAGTTCCATTCGCCGGCAATAATCCATAGTTTACATGCCTGTGGTATGATGCCATCAACAACGTTGTATGTAAGGAGAGAGACGCCATGGCGACGGTTACGCTGCGAAAGACGCGGGAGACCCGGGTGCGCGGGGGACACCCCTGGATCTATGCCTCTGAGATCGAGAAGGTGGAGGGGGCCTTTGAAAACGGCGACATCGTGGATGTGGCGGACTTCCGGGGCAAGTTCATCGGCCGGGGCTTCTACAACCCCGCCAGCCAGATCTCCCTGCGGATACTGACCCGAAACGACGAGCCCTGCGACCGGGCCTTCTTTGAAAGGCGCGTGCGGGACGCCTGGGAATACCGCAAGCTGCTGTGCGACCCGGACAGCTGCCGCCTGATCTATTCCGAATCGGATTTCCTGCCCGGCCTGGTGGTGGACAAGTTCGGCGACATATTGGTGCTGCAGTCGCTGAGCCTGGGCATCGAGCGCATCAAGGACATGCTGTGCGACATCCTGATGGAGATCGTGCGGCCCGCCGGCATTTGGGAGCGCAGCGACGTGCCCGTGCGCCGGCTGGAGGGCCTGGAGCAGACCACGGGTCTGCTGCGGGGCGAGGTGCCGGACGAGGTGGAGATGTCGGAGAACGGCATACGCTTCCTGGTGGACGTGAAGCACGGCCAGAAGACCGGCTTCTTCCTGGACCAGAAGCAGAACCGCGCCGCCATCGCGCCGCTGTGCAAGGGCGCGCGGGTGCTGGATTGCTTCTGCCACAACGGCAGCTTCTCGCTGCACGCGGCGAAGTACGGTGCGGCGGACGTGCTGGGCGTGGATATCTCGGAGGAGGCGCTGGAGGTCGCCCGCCGGAACGCGGCGCTGAACGGCTTTGAGAACGTGCGCTTCGAGGCCCACAATTGCTTCGACCTGCTGCGGGAGCTGACCGACGCGAATGCGCTGTACGACCTGGTGATCCTGGACCCGCCGGCCTTCACCAAGAACAAGGCCGCGGTGCAGAGCGCCATCCG
>CACYWI010000028.1 GCA_902778045.1 uncultured Eubacteriales bacterium | reverse complement strand
CTGTCCCGGCCGCCATAGCGCGAAGGGTGCATCAGCAGGATGTGGAACAGCTCGTGCATCAGCACAAAATGCCGTTCCTTTTCATTCAGCGAGGACATGAATCTCTGGTTGTAATAGATGCGCCGTCCGTCGGTGGCCGCCGTTTTCATGCGCCTATCCTCGATGATGGGCACGTTCATCAGCAGCGTGCCGTAAAATGGGCTCTTTTGCAGCAGCGATACCTTGAAACGGCTGAATTCCTGGTCCAGGCCGATGGTGCATTCCTCCTTTACGATGGGCCGAGGGGCGGCCCGCCGAACCCCGCACGCAGCGCGCCATCCGGCCCGATGATCAGGCCCCGGGCGTAGCCGCAGCCGGTGCTGTCGCTCTTCCTGCCGTAGAACTGGATCAGCCGCCCGTCCCCCGAACAGTACACCCCGTCCTGGCAGCGGCACCAGCCACAGTCCCGGAAGCGCTGTGTCATCAGCAGCGCAGGGTCGTCCGCGCGCAGCACGGCCTCGTAATCCAACGTCTGCCGCCGCACATAGTCGTTGACGGGCGCGCCGGTGATAAAGGACACCTTCTTCGCCCCCAGGTCGATGGCGAAATCCATGTAGCGGTGCGCGTCCTCCGCCGTGTACACGCCATCCTTCAGCAGCATGCAGTTCAGCACGAACAGCTCGGGATAGCTGATCGACGCGATGGCTCGCCGCAGGACCCCGGCGTCCGGCACCGGCCCGCCGCCGAACAGGGCGCGGTTCACGCCGTCGTCCCAGTGGTGGCGGCTGATGTGCACGGCGTCCACATGGGAAAGGTCCCGGATGTCGCCCAGCCGCTCCAAGCCCATGCCGTTGGTGTTCAGGCTGATCTCCATGCCGGTACCGAAGATCCCGAAGATCATGCGGATCAGCCGGTCCAGCAGCGGCACGTCCACAAAGGGCTCGCCGCCGGTAATGGATATGCCCCGCACCACGTTTTCCCCGGCCAGCGCGGCCAGCGTGCCCTCCAGCCGGCGAAGGTCGATCCGCGCCGGATTGCCGGTGTCCGTGGCGATGCAAAATGGGCAGGCGCACGGGCAGTAATTCGTGGGCAGTATGGAAAGCTGCAGCTTCACCCGGCCCTCCACCGGCTGGTGCGGACCGCCGTTGCGGGCGCAGGTATAGCCCTTCGCCACCACCTCCGCCCCCAGCACCCGCAGCCTGCGCAGCGCCGGCGCGGGATCAGAGCGTGTTGAGCAGCCGGTATTTTTCATAGACCTCCTCCGACAGCACGGGATCGGTCACCAGCCGATCCTCTCCGTATACGCATACGTCCTCGCGCAGATAGGCGGGCTGGGTCCCCGCAGGCTGGAGATGCAGCCGGGCGTAGACATAGTAATCCCTTCCCTTAAGGCACACGCGGCGCAGGGAAATGCAGAACAGCTCGCCCACCAGGGCCTGCAGCACAAAGCGCACCGCGCCGCCGACATTGACCGCCGAACGCTCGTCAAAGCAGATCAGTGCAACGGTCTTTTTCTTGTCCAGAATGTCCTCGCCCATCTGCTGCATGCGGTCGTTCAAGCGCTCCGCCATCGGATCCCTCGCACCCATGTGGCCCTGAGCAATACGCCGCAGCAGCGCCTCGTTCTCGTTATCCACCGGGCGCTCACCCGCCCTGCTGAGGCTCTTTTTGGGCTTGAAGAGCATCGGGCGCACGCCATGATCGTCAAAGCTGAACAGCGGGAATTCCGCGTTCGAGGGGTCGACGACGCCGATGCCCCCTGCGCGCAGCACCTGCAGCATCGTGCGGCATGGGCCGTGATTGTCGGTGACGCCCACGGGCAGGCGCAGGCCGCCATTCACGGCCACGCTTGTCTCCACCAGGGTTCGGTATTCCCCCAGGGGCAGCCGCCGGACCAGCTCGACCCGCGTCAGCTGCGCCTTGCCCACCGGGGAGATCGGCCAGTCGGGCGCAAGGTCCGAAACGGTCGTCAGCGTCGCAGGCAGGCAGAGCGAAGCACGCCTTCCGCTTCGGTTGCTCAGGCGGATGATCGTCTCGGCCGGGATGACCTCGTAGCCCTCCTCGACTTCAAGGCGCTCGAGTCTGGGGCAGCAAAGCGCCCCGTTGCCCAGGCGCTTCAGGCGCAGATCCCCCGCCCGGGCGGGCAGGCGAACCTGGTCGGCGTCATCCCGATAGCAGATCATGGTATCCCGAAAGGCGCAGGCGCGCGCGTCCATGTAGGTATCGTTCATCCGCTCAACACCTGCCTCGATAGCTGGCTTCACGCTCCCGGCGCTCGTCGGCCCGCCGCTTGGCAACGGCCATGTCCTCCGCGGACAGCGCCTTGCTCCCGTCCGTCAGAGCCTGCAGCTCGCCCACAGCGCCCAACGCGATATCCAGAAACTTCAAATAATCCGCGTCCTCCGGATAGGGGCGCGCCGTATCTGTGATCATTTGTCGAAGCTGCATCAGCATAGCCTGGGCCTGCGGTTGGCTTGGGGCGCTTCTGACAATGCGCTGGATGAAATCCAGCAGCGAACGTTCGTCCAAACCGACACCCTCCTTTATTTCACATGCGACAGCAGCCAGTCGGCGCAATCCGCCCTGGCGGCGATGCAGTCCTCGATGCAGTCGATCGCGGCGTCGAACAGCATCCTGGCATTGGTGATGTCCCGATACGCCGTCAGCGCCCGCCAGCCCCGCACCAGCCGTGCGGGCGGCAGCATGTTCCACTTGGCCCCAACGGTTTCGAAATCAACCTTCGCCAGCAGGTCGCACGCCCCGCTCAGCGCCTCGCCGACGGCCCCGGGCAGGCCCGCCGGCTCCGTCAGCGCGCCATTCTTCAGCGCAGCCGACGAGGGCAGGCCGTTCAGCCCGGGCAGCAGCTCCGCCAGCTCTGAAAACAGCGCCTGCTGACCCTCCAGGGTCGCCAGTGCCGCGCCATGGGGCTCCAGCCGCGCCGCGGCTGCCTTCAGCAGCTCTGTCAGTCTCGCGCGGGTCATGGCATATCCCGCCTCGGCAGCCTCCTTATCCAGCTGCGTGGCGCGAAGCCGGTTCAGTGCCACCTGCTTACCGACCTTCGACTGCGCCTGCGACGGGGGCGTCCGGCTGATATCCTTCGCCTTATTCGACGCCTGGGAAGCCCGCCGGCCTCTGCTGCTGTGGCGCCGTCGCCTTCGCGGCCGCCGTTCCGGACACGGTCTTCGGGGCTTGAGGCGCGATCGTGGGTTTTTGCGCGCTCGCTTGGGCTTGGGGCGCGGTCGCCTTGGCTTGGGGCGCGGTCGACGCGCTTTCGGCAAGCTCCTTCTCCAGCTCCCTGGCCCGCGTCTTTTTCCTGTCCTCCCATTCATCTGCCTTCAGGGCCGGCTGCGTCGATTCACTTGCCGCGGGCCGGTCCGGTTGCCGCTGCGCGACCGCCCTCGGGAAGGGCTTGCGCCGTATGATCCGCTGCAGCACCATCAGCAGCGCGATCACCGCCGCCTCCAGCACGCCGGTCATACAAGCGACCGACGCCTGCATCACCCAATCCCTGTTTTTCATGTTCACGACGATCAGCAGCAGCAAATTGAACCCGACGCAGATGACGCCGGCCTGGGCGGTGTAGATCAGGAAGTGCCGAGCCCACAGGGAAGGGTGTTCTCCGGCGTCCATCACTGCCTCCGGGGCGCGGGACAGCCGGTAACCCCTGACGCGGAACATCAGGGCCAGATAGCCCAGCGTGGCGGCGACCATCGTCCAGCTCGCCGCCGCGCGCAAGCCCTCCACGGCGCTGCCACCGCTACGGGTGGCCACCAGCAGTATAAAGCACGCCACGACCACGCCCAGCAGCGCCGCGCCGGCCAGGAACCGGGGTCGGTCCAGCACAGGGCGTTCTCCGCCCCGCACAGGCCCGCCCTTCCCGCTCAGCACGCGGGCAGCGCCATAGATACTCGCCGCCACCATCACCACGTTCGGCGCGATATAGATAAAGCCCAGCCCCGAATCCGTATTCTTTACGCCCAGCATGTACACCAGCACCGTGACCAGGCCCAGCGCACTGGCCACCGGCGCGGAACAGGCGATGAACCGTGCGGCCCACTCCCGCATCGCCGCTCGGCCGGAGATGACCTGCTCCATGCCGGATTGACGCCCCTCGGCAGCATAGGAGCCCATGATGCAGAACAGCATCGCGCCGACCACGCTGAAGCCGGCGGCCCTTAGCTCGCCCGACGCCGGCTCAAACAGCGCGGCGACGGCGCTGACCGCCCAAAACACCCAGCTCAACTCCGCGAAGCGGTATATGAATTTCATGCGGGACGCGCTCTTCACGCCGTTTGTCCCCCTTCTGTCATTCGTTGGAGGTATTCTCCCGGCTCATCCGCAGCCAGTTCAGCAGCCCGATGACCGCCATGATCAGGTAGATGACCTTCTTGGTCAGGTAGACCGGGTCGAAGTGGGCGATGTACATCGCCACCGCCACCACGTCCGTCACCAGCCACCAGACGTACTGCTCGCGATAGCGGAAGGTCTGCAGCGCGGTCGCGACGATGCCGATGGCCACCGTGGCCGCGTCCAGCCAGGCCACCGTGCCGCCCACCCGCACCAGTATGGCGTGGTACAGCACCGTGGCCGCCGCCACCGCCGCCGCCACCAGCGCGTTCTGCCAGGCGTTCAGCCGGCGGGCGCGGGTGTTTTCCCGGCGCTTCCGGTCCCGGTGGCGCGCCCAGTGGATCCACCCGACAAAGCCCATCGGCAGATACAGGAACAGTTCCAGGCACATGGTGCCGTAGATCTTCCAGTAGGCCAGGTACACGATGTACACCACCGTGTTCACCAGGCCGAAGGCGAAGTTGCTCACCGAGCCCTTGGCACACAGGAACACGCAGAACACGCCGGCCACGCCGCTGATGAAATTCAGCACCGCCAGCCAGCCGGGGTTCTCCGTCGCCCCGGGATGGGCCAGCGAGAGCACCATATAATAGGCTGCGATCAGCACCATCACCGCCGCCATCAGCCATTCGTACCACTTCATCGCCCGCAGCGATTTCGCCAGGTTCTCCCTGCCGTTCATCGCGTCATCCACACCTTCGCATGTTCGTCGTCCATGGCCCGCACCCGGGTGCCGCTGATGGGCACCACCCGGCGGGGCGGGTCTACCAGCACATAGGTCGCCCAGGGATAGGCGCGGCGGAAGTATTCGCCGTAGGAGGGCTCACTGCCGAACACGGCGTCGAAGCGCCCGCAGGCGGAAAGCACCAGCGGCGTCTCCGCGTCCCAGTCCTCGTCTCCCTCCGGCGTGCGGCAGGCGGAGATATCCATCAGGATCGTAATCACGTTGCCCAGCCGCTCCCCCGCCGCCCGCATGGCCGCGAACCGTGCCCCGGGCGACAGCAGCGCCTTGTCCAGCGCCGTTTGGCCGGCCATGATCCTCTCCTCGTCCACGCAGCCCACCATCAGGATCTGGTAAACCACGTCGCACAGCCGGGAGGCCGTCTCCAGGCAGTACAGGTGCCCCCTGTGGTAGGGCAGGAACTTGCCGCCGTACATCCCGGCGCGATAGGGCTTCTGCCCGCCCGTCATTTCAGCATACCCAGCACCCGCTGGTACAGCGCGGCGTCCAACAGACAGGTCACCTTCGTGCCGGTCTCGGTGTATTCCTCGGAGAGCACCTGCCCCTTGTCATGGATCAGCGAAAGCGCGGCCCCCTTGGCATAGGGGATCTCCAGCTCCACCTGGTGGCGCAGCGACGCGATCCGCCGGGAGATCTCCGCCTTCAGCTTGTCCAGCCCGTCCCCCCGCTTGGCGGAGATCAGTATGGCGTCGGCGGGCTCGATCATGCCGCCGATGCTGGCCTGGTCGGCCTTGTTCAGCGCCTCCAGCATGGGCTTGTCCCCGGCCCCCAGGTCGTTCAGCACCTCGAACACGGTGGCGCGCTGCTGGGCGTAGTTGGGGCTTGAAAGGTCTGAAACCACCACCAGCAGGTCGGCGTACAGCGCCTCCTCCAGCGTGGAGCGGAAGGCCTGCACCAGCTGGTGGGGCAGCTTGCGGATGAATCCCACGGTGTCCACCACCAGGCACTCCCGGTTCTCCGGCAGCGCCACCTGGCGCATCACCGGGTCCAGCGTGGCGAACAGCTTGTCCTCCACCAGCACGTCCGCGCCGGACAGCGCGTTCAGCAGCGTGGATTTGCCCGCGTTGGTATAGCCTACCAGGGCCACGGTGATCTGACCGGTCTTTTCCCGGCGGGCCCGGCGCAGGTCGCGCTGCTTCTTGATCTGGCTCAGCTGGGCCTCCAGGTCGTCGATGCGCCTGCGGATGCGGCGGCGGTCCACCTCCAGCCGGGTCTCGCCGGGGCCGCGGGTGCCGATGCCGCCGCCCAGCCTCGAAAGCGCGGTGCCCATGCCCTGCAGCCGGGGCAGGCGGTATTTCATCTGCGCCAGCTCCACCTGCAGCTTGCCCTCGGCGGACTGGGCCCGCTGGGCGAAGATATCCAGTATCAGCGCGGTGCGGTCGATCACCCGCACGCCCAGTATGTTCTCCAGGTTCCTCTGCTGGGCCCCGGTCAGCTCGTCGTCCAGGATCGCCAGGTCGATCTCCATGGCCTGGCAGGTCAGCGCCAGCTCCTCGGCCTTGCCGCTGCCGATGTAGGTGGCTGTGTCGGGCCGCTGTCGGTTCTGGATCACCCGGGTGATCACCATGGCCCCGGCGGTCTCGGCCAGGCTGGCCAGCTCATCCAGCGATTCCTCGGAATCGGTGGAGATCAGCATGACCTTCTCCGCCTCCTCCACCAAGCCGCCCTTCTCGATGGCCGCCTTCACCCGATTCTCGGCCAGCTCGATCTCCTTCAGCCACAGCTGCTGGGGAATGCGCCCCGGCTTCACCGGGCCCTTGACGATCACGGTCAGGTTGTCGTACTCCACCTCGCCCAGGAACGCGGCGCTAATGCCGGTACACCGGCCCTCGCCCACGCCCACGGCGCACATGGAATCAAAGCGCAAAAGGCGCAGCGCCTGCAGGTCCACGTCCGAGAGCCGCGCGTCCCCGCCCGGATGGGTGTGGATGCAGCGAAAGCCCGACAGCCGGTCGATGTTGCGGCGCAGGTGCAGCTCCGGCAGGGCGATAGAGCCGATATTGCCGATGGCGATCTCCAGCACCTCGCCGTTGCGGTCCAGGTACACCAGCATCTCCCGGTTCAGAAGGTCCGTATAGCGCACCAGTATGTTGAGCAGTCGGTCCGGCAGGAAATCCGCCCTGCCAAACTCGGCGTCGTACAGCTTCTCCAGTTCGGCCAGCGTGCTCTCGCGGATGCCGGTCAGGTTGCCGTGAATCATGTCTTAATCTCCTTTGGGATGATTGTCAGGTCCGAAGTGCCGCCAGGCCAGCACGCCCACGGGCAGGAAGTAAGCGCACCAGATCACCAGGGCGATTGACCCGCCGCGACTGGTCCCGCCGTCCGCCATGCCCCGGAACATGCCCGTCATCGGCAGGATGAAGCAGCTGATATAGAACAGCCCGTGCAGCGTCAGCAGCCGCTTCAGCCATCGGTCCGCCCGGTTTTCCACCCGCACGGACAGGCCGATAAAGAAGGTCGACAGCGCCATCATGCCATAGCCCAGCAGGTCATAGTTGAAGATCAGCCCGCCGCGCTTGAAGTCCAGCACGCGCAGGGCCGCGTCGCCCAGGCCGTCCAGGCGCACGCTGGTATTCTGGGCGAAGTACACCAGCAGGATCAGCGTGGCGTAGACCGCCGACAGAACCAGGCCGACGTTCGCCGCGACCTTCCGGTCATCGTCCGCCTCATGCTGGAAGCCCGCCGCCGTCATGATGTAGCCCAAGGGCAAAAGCATGCACACCAGGTACGACCCGAAGCTGAAATCAACGATCAGGCACACTGCGAACAGAAACACCGTCACGCACACGATCGCCGCCCCGATCCGCGGGATCTGCCGGTTCATCGCGATCACCCTTTCCAAACGCGCCATCCCTCCGCAGGAAGGATGGCGCGTAAACAATATACTATGAAATGTGGGGATTGTCAACGGGAAGGGAACTACACCAGCTTTTGCAACTGCTTTTTCAGCCCAGGCACGTCTTCAGTCAACGTCACCCATATTTTATCAAAGCTCATATCCCAATATTGATGGGCAAACCAAGTCCGCATCCCTTTGATCTGCTTCCAGGGAATATTCCCATGAACCGCAATGAAGCCATCGGTCACGTGCGTCGCCAGCTCTCCGATTTGTTGAAGGGGCATCGCCAGCGCATTCCTCATGATATAATCCGAATAGAAGCGCTGTTCATCGTTGCCAAAATAGGACAGCGTCCCCGCGATCTCATTGCAGTACTCCAGCATTCTCCGGACAAGCTGTTCATCCCTCGTCGGCATGTCCTTAGCCTCCCTCACGGATAGAGCGGAAGCTGATCCGCCTGGATTCGTCCCAGAAAGTCCTTGTCCCGGTGATCGGTGGTCACCAGGTCCAGCGATTTCCCGAAGCCTTCGCTCAGATCCGCATAAAGACCGCCCATCTGGAAAGCGCTTCGAATCGCGCCGCAATCGACGATCAGGTCGATATCGCTACCCTCCGTCGCCTCGCCCCGGGCATAGGAGCCGAACAGGGAAAGGCTTTTTACCCCGTAGGACCGGGCAATGGGCGTAGCGATGCGCCGAATCTGTTCAATCGTATAGACCATCGTTCAAGCCCTCCCTTCCACGCACAGTGTACCACAAAAGCAGGATGAGGTCAACCCGGGTGCCTACACGTACTTGATGTCCTCGTCGTCCTCCTCAGTTCTGGGCTTCAGGCCCTTCTCCAGGCGCTCACGGTAGTCCTGTATGGCGGCGTGCAGGGCCTCCTCGGCCAGCACGGAACAGTGCACCTTCACCGGCGGCAGCCCGCCCAGGGCCTCCATGACCATCTTGTTGGTCACCTTCTCGGCCTCCTCCAGCGTCATGCCCTTCACGATCTCGGTGGCCTTGCTGCTGGTGGCGATGGCCGCGCCGCAGCCGAAGGTCTTGAATTTTACGTCGGTGATCACGTCGTTTTCGACCTTGATATAGATGCGCATAATATCGCCGCACTTGGCGTTGCCCACGGTGCCCACGCCGCTGGCATCGTCCATTTCGCCCATGTTGCGGGGATTCATGAAGTGGTCCATGACCTGCTCGGTATATTCCATGATCGTTCCTCCTGTATAACGCAATAATCAGTCGTCTGTGCCCACGGTCTCCACGCCCTTCAAAAAGTCGCTGTACAGCGGCGACATAGCGCGCAGGCGGGCGACGATCTCCACCAGGCTGTCCACCACGTAGTCAGCCTCTTCCATCGTGTTCTCATCTGAAAGGCTCAGCCGCACGGAGCCGTTGGCGTGCTCGTGAGATACGCCGATGGCCAGCAGCACGTGGCTGGGGTCCAGCGAGCCGGAGGTGCATGCCGAGCCGGAGCTCGCCGCGATGCCCTTGAAATCCAGGTGCAGCAGTATGCTCTCGCTCTCCACAAAGTAGAACGACACGTTGATGTTGCCGCACATGCGCTTCGTGGGATGGCCGTTCAGCTGTACGTGGGGAATCTCAGCCATGATCCTTTCGATCATGTGGTCCCGGATGGCAGCCATCTTCGCCGCGCGGGCCGGAATGTCCGCGGTGGCCAGCTCAATGGCCTTGCCCAGGCCCACGATGCCCGCCAGGTTCTCGGTGCCGGGGCGCTGGCCCCGCTCCTGCGCGCCGCCCTCCATCAGCCGGTTCAGCCGTACGCCGTGGCGCACGTACAGCGCGCCGATGCCCTTGGGAGCGTGGAACTTGTGGCCGGACAGGCTGAGCATGTCGATGTTCTGTGCCTTTACGTCGATCTCCACGTGGCCGATGGCCTGCACCGCGTCGGTGTGGAACAGCACACCGTGAGCCTTCGCCACCGCCGCCAGCGCCGGGATGGGCTCGATGGTGCCCACCTCGTTGTTGGCGTACATGATGCTTACCAGCACCGTGTCCGGGCGGATCGCCGCCTCCAGCTGCTCCGGCGTCACCAGGCCGTCGTGATCCACGGGCAGATAGGTGACCTCGAAGCCCTCCTTCTCCAGCTGCCTGCAGGTGTGCAGCACCGCGTGGTGCTCGAAGTTGGTGGTGATGATGTGCTTCCCCTTTTTCGCGTTGGCGTAGGCCGTGCCGCGCAGGGCCCAGTTGTCCGCCTCGGTGCCGCAGCCTGTGAAGTAGATTTCCCGCAGCTCGGCCCCGATGGCCTTCGCCACCTGGCTCCTTGCTGCCTCCACCGCCTTGCGGGCTTCCCGGCCAAAGCCGTGCACCGACGAGGGGTTGCCGTAGATCTCGCAGAAATAGGGCTGCATCGCCGCCATGACCGGCTCGGTCACGCGGGTCGTCGCGCCATTGTCCATGTACACTCTCATGTCGTCTTATCCTCCTGCGCGCAAAGGCGCTTGTGATCCTCCACCATGTCCCGAAGGGTGATGCCGTCCACGATGGCGTTCAGCCCGTCCCGCAGCTTCAGCCACACAATGCGGCTGGCGCAGGCGCAGCTCTTGCCGCAGGCCTCCTCCTCGTCCAGGCAGTCCACCAGGTTCAGCCCGCCCTCCAGCGCGCGCAGCACTTCGCCCACGGTGATCTGCTCCGGCGGGCGGGACAGCACGTAGCCGCCCTGGGCGCCGCGGGTACTGTTGACCAGCTTTTCCCGCTTCAGCACGGCGATCAGCTGCTCCAGGTAGGCCTCCGGCACGCCCTCGCGCTCGGAGATGGCCTTGATGGACTGCGGGCCGTCGTCGGCATGCAGCGCAAGGTCGTACATCGCGTGGATACCATAGCGTCCCCGGGTCGACAGCTTCATCGCACAGCGCCTCCCTTCTGTAATTCCGAGTTATTTACTCAGGTTAGCATCGGTATTGTATCATCCTTTGCCGCTTCCGTCAATCAATTCCGATTCAATTTATCGGATTTTAACGGATGAAAAGCGCCGTCCGTTGGGACGGCGTTCATTCAACTCAAAACATACCAAATTTTATCGATGGTGTTGATCTTGTCCTGCTGGGTCTCGCCCCGGATGATGGATTCCTCCAGCGGTATGGCGTGGCCACCGTTGCGGTGGGTGGTGTCGGCGCAGTAGAAGGTATCGCTGTCCGAATCGTACCCGAACAGGTAGATCGCGTGGGGCGCGCCGGTGTCGTAGATCACCACGCCCTCCGGGTGGTACTGCAGCACGTTGATCAGATAGGCCTTCTTGTCCACGCAGTAATGGACGTCGGCATTGCTGGTCACCGTCACCTGGCCTATGGAGAAATCCTGGCTTAGGCCATATTTCTTCGTCCAGGCAAAGTTACCCACGCCGGACGCCGTCACTTGCTCGTAGGGCGTGCCCCTCTGGCAGGAGTAGTTGCGCAACATCATCGTCGCCGCCACCAGCGTGCAGGTATGGGCCCGGGTCTGCATGATGTACACGTCCTCCGCCGGGTGCGAGCCAAAGTAGATGCCCTCCGCGCTTGCACCGAAGCACAGCACCAGCAGCAGGACCAAAGCGAATATTCTTGTGCGGATTTTCATCAGGAAAGCCTCCCTATTTCGGTACCCTACCAGCATAACCGAAGGCTTTTCCGAATGCAAAGACATTGTCGCAAACAAAACTTGGAAATAATCGCACAGGTGGTGACAGAACTTAGTTTCGTAATACCTTCTGGACACCCCCGGGGCATACCCGTGAAAACCTGTGACAATATTTCCTTGCGGCATTATTTGTGTAACAAACACATCGACCGACATACTGCTCGAAATGGCGCTCTCCGAAGGTCTGCATCGTCCAAGGCCACACGAGTATCCTTTACTTCGTTTCAGACAATATGTAGTGACCCCCAAGATGCAAGGACGTGGATTTACCTGTATAATGGAGAGTGCAAACAATCCTGACAGGGATTACCACAAGCATGAG
>CACYWI010000027.1:12077-20595 GCA_902778045.1 uncultured Eubacteriales bacterium | reverse complement strand
TGCTTCTGCAGCGCCTCGCGCATGATCTCGTTGGTCCATTCCGAGGCGAAGCTGCCCTGGCGGTCAAACTTCACCACGTCCTGGGCGTCGATGAAATCCCATCCCAGGTACTTGGACAGCAGTATGCCGTTCAGATACTCGCCGCGGCTGGCGGCGAAATCCGGGTTCTTGTACTGGCGGATGGCGTCGCTGGTCTCCATCAGCAGGCCCTCCACGTCGAAATCCAGGCCCAGCTGGCGGGCGATTTCGGTGTAGCGGTCCGCGATCTTGCGGAAGATCTCCTCATGGCTGCGGTTGCTCTCCACCTGGCGGTGGCACTGGTACAGCAGGTCGGTGATCTTCTCGTCGCCGTCAAAGCGTTTGCCCGGCGCGCTGGGCACCACATAGCAGTAATCCGGATCGGATTCGATGATCGCCTTGACCTTCCTGAAGTGCTCCGCGTCGCACAGAGACGAGCCGCCAAACTTCGCCACTTTGATACCCAAGTTCATTTCTCCCTTCGGAATGTATATACGCGATGCGCGGGCGATCGGTAATCGCCGCTGCGCCGGTTTTTCTACGCCTGTTCCTGTTCCCCGCAGCCCGTCTCTTCCCCGATCAGCTGCAGCAGCCTGTCCCTGCCGGTGCCATCCTTGCTGGAATGGACGATGACCTCCCAGGGCTGCACGCCCAGCGTGCGGCAGATCACCGGCACGCTGCGCCCCCGCTGGGCCTTGGACAACTTGTCCGCCTTGGTGGCCACCACGGTGAACGGGATGTCGTAGTGCCGCAGGTATTCCACCATCAGCTGGTCGTCCTCGGTGGGGGCGTGGCGGATATCCACCAGCTGGAACACCCGCTTCAGGTACCCCGAGCCCTTCAGATAGCCCTCGATCATCTCCGCCCACTTCTGCTTTTCCTGCTTCGGGGCCTTGGCGAAGCCGTAGCCCGGCAGGTCCACCAGGAAGAAGGCCTCGTTGATCAGGTACAGGTTCACCAGGCGGGTCTTGCCCGGCTCGGAGGAGGTCCTGGCCAGGTGGGAATTGCCAGCCATGTTGTTGATCAGCGAGGATTTGCCCACGTTGCTCTTGCCCACCATGGCGATCTCCGGCAGCCCCTGGCCGGGGAATTCCCCGAAGGCGCTCATGGATTTCACGAATTTCGCTTTTCTGATCGTCATGGCCTTAACCCGCCTGTTCCAGGTCGTTCTTCGCCAGCACGGCGGAAAGCGCCTGGTCCACGCCATCCAGCAGCGTGATGTCGAACTTCGCGAGGATCTCCGGGTCGATCTTCTCCAGGTCCTTTTCGTTCTCCCGGGGCAGCAGGATCCGGGTGATGCCCTCGCGATAGGCGGCCAGCAGCTTCTCCTTCACGCCGCCGATGGGCAGCACCCGGCCGTGCAGCGTGATCTCGCCGGTCATGGCGAAGGCCCCGCTGGCCGGGATGCCGGTGACCGCCGACAGCAGCGCGCAGCTCAGCGCCACGCCCGCCGAGGGGCCGTCCTTGGGCACCGCGCCCTCGGGCACGTGGATGTGGATGTCGTGCTTGTCGAAATAGTCAGGCTCCATGCCCCACTTTTCCAGCCGCGCACGCACCACGCTGCGGGCCAGCTCGGCGGATTCCTTCATGACCTCGCCCAGCTTGCCGGTCAGCTTCATGGCGCCCTTGCCGGGGAAGCACACGGCCTCCACGGGCATCACCTCGCCGCCCACGCTGGTCCAGGCCAGGCCGTTGACCACGCCCACCTCGGCGCGGCCCGCCACGGGCTGGCGCAGGTACCTGGGCGCGCCCAGGTAGCCCTTCAGGTCCTTGGGCTTGATAGAGACCGCCTTGTCCTCCGGGTGCTCCAGCAGGTGCAGCGTGGCCCGGCGGCACAGCTGGGCGATCTGCCGCTCCAGCGTGCGGACGCCGGACTCCCGGGTGTAGCCCTCGATCAGCGCCTCGATGGCCTTGTCGGAGAGCTTCAGCTGGGATTTGGACAGGTTGTGAGCCTCCCGCTGCTTGGGCAGCAGGTGGCGCTTGGCGATCTGCAGCTTCTCGCCGCCGGTATAGCTGGGCACCTCGATGACCTCCATGCGGTCCAGCAGCGCCGGGTCGATGGTATCCAGCGAGTTGGCGGTGGTGATGAACAGCACGTCGGACAGGTCGAAGGGCACCTCCAGGTAGTGGTCCCGGAAGGCGTTGTTCTGGGCCGGGTCCAGCGCCTCCAGCATGGCGGAGGCGGGATCGCCCCGCATGTCCCGGGACAGCTTGTCGATCTCATCCAGCAGGAAGACCGGGTTCATGGTCTTGCACTGGCGTATGGCCGATATGATGCGCCCCGGCATGGCCCCCACATAGGTCTTTCGGTGGCCGCGGATCTCCGCCTCGTCGTGCACGCCGCCCAGGGAAAGGCGGGTGAACTTGCGGTCCAGCGCCCGGGCGATCGACTGGGCGATGGAGGTCTTGCCCACGCCGGGCGGGCCCACCAGGCAGATGATGGGGCTCTTCAGCTTGTCCGAGGCCACGGAGCGCACGGCCAGGAACTCGATCAGGCGGCGCTTGACCTCCTCCATGCCGTAGTGATCGGCCTCCAGCACCTTGCGGGCCTTCGCGATGTCGATATTGGAGGTGTCGTACACGTCCCAGGGCAGCTCCAGCATGTATTCGATGTAGTTCTGGCTGACGCCGCTCTCCGGCGCGTGCACGGAGCTGCGGGCCAGGCGCTTCAGCTCCTTCTCCACGTGCTCCCGGGCCGCCGGAGGCAGCTTGGAGGCCTGTATGCGCTTGCGCAGCTCGGTGACCTCCTCGTCCTCGTCGTCGCCCAGCTCCTCCTGGATGGCGTGGATCTGCTCGCGGAGATAGTATTCGTGGTTGGCCTTGTCCATGTACTCCTGCACGCGGGCATGGATGCGCTCCTCCAGCTCGCCGATCTGGATCTCGTCGGCCAGCTTCTCCAGCAGCAGCTGCAGCCGCTGGTCGGTGTCCATGCACTCCAGCAGGGCCTGCTTGTCCTCCAGGCGGGTGATGATGTTGCTGGCCGCCACGTCGCACAGCACGTCCGGGTTGCGCTCGCCGTCGATGGCGCTCAGCAGCTCCGGCATGTTCGCGTCCCTGGCGCGCAGGGCCTGGGCCGCGAGCGCCCGCACGGCCCGCATCAGAGCCCTCTGGTGGGCGTCGGTAAACAGCTCCGGGGCCAGGGTGACCTCCGCCAGCTCGACGCGCTGCAGCAGGTCCTCATCCAGCACCTTCAGCAGCATGCCCCGCACCTGGCCCTGCAGCAGCACCCGCGCCGTGCCGTCCGGCAGGTGCAGCACCTGCTTGACCTCGGCCACGGTGCCCATGGTGTACAGGTCCTCCAGGGCGGGATGCTCCACCAGGCTGTCCCGCTGGGCCACCACGAACAGGCGCTGGTCGTCGCCCTGGGCGGCGGCGCGGATCGCGGCGATGGAGCGGTCCCTGGCGGCGTCCACCGTGATGACGGTATTCGGAAAGACCACCAGCCCCCGCAGCGGCAGCAGCGGCAGCCGGCCGGCCTCGATATGGCGTTTCACCTTGCTCAATTGGCGTTTCCCCCGTGTGTATTGGTAGCATCAGTATACAGGAAGGATGTTAAGAATCATAGGTTTGCGGATGGTTGTTTTCGCCATTGCGCGTAACTTACAATGAAGCTGTGAAGGCGCGCATTCCTTCACAGCTCCGGATCTCCGGGAAACGGCGGGAGGAGCCGTGTTCGCCCTCACTCCGCCGGGACCTCATTCGCCCTTTTCTTCACCCCTGTTCCAGCAGCCACGCGATGCCCCTGGCGGTGCGGCCCTCCGGGTCGTTGAAGTGGCCGCCGGGGTTCAGCCCGAAGGCCGTGGGCACGCCGGCCTGCTCAAACAGCGCCGCGGCGGCCCGGGTATTCGCCTCCACGGGCTTCATCACCGGGTTGCGGGTGTTGCCCTCCCGGTCCCCCACGGAGAGGTACAGGCAGTCGGGGCGGCGCATCCATGCGTGGGCGCGCACGTAGTCCATGAAGCCCGGGTACCACAGCGAGCCGGACACGCTGGCCGCCCGGGCGAAGGCGTCGGTCCTGTACAGCGCGTACAGCGAAAACAGCCCCGCCAGCGAATAGCCAGCCAGCGCGGCGTATACCGGCTCCGCGCCCAGCGCCTTTACGACCCGCGGCACGATCTCCCCGGTCAGGCTATCGAGGTAGGCGTCCGCCCGCCCGGCGAAATCGCCCCCGCCGCGGAAGGCCGCCGGCGCGGGCCAGGGCGTCAGCTCCGCGTCCCAGTCGATGCCGCCGATCAGCGCCAGCGAGAAGGGCGCTTCGGTCATTTCACGCGCGCGGTCATACAGCCGCCGCCCCTCGTCCCCTTCCCCGTTCACCACCACCAGCGGCGCGCCGGGCACGGCAGCCGGGAACAGCTCGACGGTCTTGCCGGATATCGTCATCGCGCTTCACCGTCCTCTCCCTTGATCCCCGTGTCAAGCCGCTTCCAAGCCGTTTTGTTGATGTTGTCCGTAATGTGGCGCATCCCCATCACACCCTTTGCCGTCATGACCGCAGATTGGTATATGAATTACAATAAGCGGGCAGATTGTGGGAGAGGGCCGCCGCGCCGCCCTCCCCCGCCGGGATCATCTGAATATTTCATGCAGCTTGTTTTCCCTGAGCAGCGGGTAGCGCACGCCCTCGAAGTACGCGTTCAGCGCCGCGATGTGGTCCTCGGCGAACAGCTCCGGGATCTCGTCCGGCGCGAAGAAGCGCAGCTCGTAGGATTCCTCGTCGATGCGGGGCTCGCCGCTGACGATGCTGGCGGTGTACATGGCCGACAGCACGTGGGCGGCGTCGCCGTTGCTCCACACCATGTCGTGGTTGTGGAAGATGCCCAGGAAGCTGTCCAGGCGCACCTCCAGGCCGGTCTCCTCACGGATCTCCCGCAGGGCCGCCTGCTCGTAGGTCTCGTTCATCTCCAGCAATCCGCCGATCAGGCCCCACTTGCCGTTGTCGGTGCGGCGCTGGAACAGTATCCTCCCGTCCCGTATGATCAGCGCGCCGGCGCAGTTCAGTATGATCGGCGCTCGCGAAGCGTTCGCGCCGCCCGTGTGTATCTGCCCATCTTCAGCGCCGCGCGTCGGAGCGCGCGATGGCGAAGCTGTACGCCCGGCCCCCGCGATCAGCGCCAATGCCGACAGGGCACCGAGCCCTGCAATGCGCCTCATGCCGATTTCACGGTGCCGTTTGCAGAACCATCATAACCGATGGTCCCTTCCCTGTCAAGCGTGGAAGCCCCGCCACGTCAGGCGCCGCCGGCCGCGCGGACCCGGGCTTGCCGCGGACGCAAAAACAGACGCCGACCTTGTCTCAAAGCCGACGTCTATTGATGGAGGTGCCACCCGGATTCGGACCGGGGAATGAAGGTTTTGCAGACCTTTGCCTTACCACTTGGCTATGGCACCAAATTGCGGCGGACGCTACTACCGCAAATGGTGCCCAGGGACGGAATCGAACCATCGACACGTAGATTTTCAGTCTACTGCTCTACCGACTGAGCTACCTGGGCGAATGGCGACGCGGAAGGGGCTCGAACCCTCGACCTCCAGCGTGACAGGCTGGCATTCTAACCAACTGAACTACCGCGCCACATGGTGGGAACAACAGGGCTCGAACCTGTGACCCTTTGCTTGTAAGGCAAATGCTCTCCCAGCTGAGCTATGCTCCCAATTGTTCCTCATGCCGCCAACCGCGGCGACATGAGATATAATACAACAAAAAGCGCTCTTTGTCAATACCCATTTTCGTAAATTTGGGAATTCATTTTTCAACCCACCGCATTTTCAAAGGGGTCGCCGAAATCGAAGTCCTCGCCGTCGTCCATGGGGAAGCCCTCGTCGATCCAGCTTTCGTAGGTGCTGCCCGCAATTTTCAGGGCAAAGTCGGTGGCCAGCGCGGCCTCGCTTTCCCGGGTGAAATCGAAGGCGATCAGCCGGTCCCCGTCGCAGACGAAGCGCAACGTAAGCGCCCGGGGGCTCTCCTCGATCAGAACCTCGTAGAAGTTGGCGTCCCCCACCGCGTAGTTGTCCAGGTGGGTCTCGCCCCAGGCCACGATGTCCTCCACGCCCTCCTGCTCCAGGCGGATGGACAGCGTGGCCGCGCCGCCGTCGGTCTGGGCGGCATAGGCCGCGCCTTCAGGGGCGGGCGACTCGGTCCAGCCGTCCGGCAGGCAGAATTCCACGCCCAGCGCCTCGACGGGCGTCCAGTCCCCCGTGTAGCCGTCGTCGGAAAAATCAAAGCCGAAGTCGTCCTCCTCGGCCAATGTGATCCCGCCAAGCAGCAGCGCCGCCAGCAGCAGCGCCATGATCCTCTTCAGCATGGCTGTTCCACCTTCCGTTGGTTTCTGTGTGCATTATAGGGTATGGCGGCCGAATTGTCCAGCGCTGCCTTGCAATCGCGCGGATTCTGCGCGATTGATGTCAAATTCTGCCGGTCGCGAAGAAACCCGCCGACATCTGCTGCCGGCGGGAATTGATACTTCATTATTGAGTTTTTCTATTTGAAACTCCTTACCCCGGAGTATCAAAGGGTACCTGCATTTCCCATGAGCAATCATTTCCGCTTTCATGCTGTGGACCTGTTGCGTTCACCTGGAAATCCCGGTCCCTACTTGGATTGTCATTGATTCATCCTTCGGGAAATGCAGGCCAGGCACTGGGTTTCACTATAGTACAATGGCATCGCCTCCCTTTCGATTGATTGGAGATCTGCTATCTCCTAAGAGGTTTCTTTGTTCTCCCTCTTTCTGGCTATATATTACCACACGGAGCGGCGTTTGTCAACATGTTTTTTACCGAATCAGGTTCTTTTTTAACAAAAGATTTTTTATATTAACATTACAGGATGTTTGGGTATTTACAGCCCTGTGGTACACTGGTATCCATGGAGGCGAGTGCAAATGCGTGATAAGCCCGTACTGCTGGCCAGCGCGTGTCTGCTGGGCGTCCGTTGCCGCTACGATGGCGGCGGAACGCGGCTGGACGCCCTGGCGCGGCTGATGCCCGTCTGCCACATCGTACCGGTCTGCCCGGAGCAGCTGGGCGGCCTGCCCACGCCCCGCACGCCCTCGGAGCGGGTTGGCGCGCGGGTGCTCTCAAAAAACGGCGCGGACGTGACCGACGCCTTCCACAGGGGCGCGGACGCGGCCTGCCACCTCGCCCGTCTGTACGGCGCGCGGCTGGCGCTGATGAAGGCCCGAAGCCCCTCCTGCGGCGCGGGGACGATCTATGACGGCAGCTTCTCGGGCCGCGTGGCGCCGGGCGACGGCGTGACCGGCGAAGCGCTGAAGGCCATGGGCCTGGACGTGTATACCGAGGACGACCTCGACGCGCTGCTGGCGCGGCTTTCAAAGGAGAATGAAATATGATCTACTTCAACAGCGACTACCTGGAGGGGTCCCATCCCCGGATCATGGCCCGCCTGGCGGATACGAATATGGACCAGACCCCCGGCTACGGCGAGGACGCCTACTGCGACCGCGCCCGTGACATCATCCGCGGGCTGTGCGGGGCCCCCGACGCCGACGTGCACTTCCTGGTGGGCGGCACCCAGGTGAACGCCACGGTGCTGACCGCGGCGCTGCGGCCCTACCAGGGCGTGGTCAGCGCGGACACGGGCCACATCGCCGTGCACGAGACCGGGGCCGTCGAGGCCGGCGGCCACAAGGTGCTGGCGCTGCCCGGGGTCGACGGCAAGATCACCGCCGACCAGGTGGACCGGCTGTGCCGGCTGCACCACGGGGATGAATCCCACGAGCACATGGTGATGCCCGCGGCGCTGTACCTTTCCTGCCCCACCGAGCTGGGCACGCTGTACTCCCGGGACGAGCTTTCGGCCCTGCGCGACGTTTGCGACCGCTGGCGCCTGGTCTTCTACCTGGACGGCGCGCGGCTGGGCTACGGCATGGCCGCGGCGGAAAGCACGATCGACCTGCCCTTCCTGGCCACGGTCTGCGACGCCTTCACCATCGGCGGCACCAAGCAGGGCCTGCTGTTCGGCGAGGCGCTGGTGATCACCGGCGACGCCCTGAGGCGGGACTTCCGCTACATGATCAAGCGGGGCGGCGGCATGCTGGCCAAGGGCCGGCTGCTGGGCGTGCAGTTCGAGGAGATGCTGAAGGACGGCCTGTACATGCAGCTCTCCCGCCACGCCATCCACGAGGCCATGCGCCTGAAGGCGGCCCTGGAGGCGCTGGGCGTACCCTTCCTGGTGGACAGCCCCACCAACCAGCAGTTCCCCATACTGCCAGACAGCCTGCTGGACGGCCTGCGAGAGCGCTATGGCTTCGCCACCATACAGCGCGTGGACGATCAGCACACCGCCGTGCGCTTTTGCACCAGCTGGGCGACAGACCCCAGGCATGTGGACGCGCTGATCGGAGACGTGCGCAGGGCGATGGGAAATTGAGAATTGAGAGTTGAGAGTTAGAGTGTGTTTCTAAATGCCGGGAGATGCAGTTTCGAGTGGATTTGACTGCATTTCAAGGCGATTCCCCGCAGGTTTACTGGCGGTAAATCA
>CACYWI010000027.1:0-12027 GCA_902778045.1 uncultured Eubacteriales bacterium | reverse complement strand
ACTCTAGAGTCGGTGCGGCACTTACCGGGGCCATTGCCAATTAACGAAGATCCTTCGCTCCGCTCAGGATGACACGGGAACCAATCGGTTGTCATCCTGAGCGTCAGCGAAGGATCTTTGTATTGCATTCTACGGGAACGGGCGGAGCGTCAGGCTTACTTTAATTCCCAATTCCCCATTCACTCTCCCAGTTCCCTCTCGCACAGCTTCAGCGCGGCGTCGATCACCTGGTCCATATCGTAGTACTTGTACTCGCCCAGGCGGCCGCCGAATATGATGTTCCGCTCCTTGTCGGCCAGGGCCCTGTAGGCCTGGTACAGCGCGCCGTTCTTTTCGTCGTTCACGGGATAGTAGGGCTCGTCGCCCGGCTTCCATTCGCTGCTGTACTCGCGGCTGATGACGGTCTTGGGCAGGTCGTTGCCCTGGGCGTCCTTGCCGAACTCGAACCACTTGTGCTCGATGATGCGGGTCCAGGGGGTCTCCCGGTCGGTGTAGTTCACGGCGGCGTTGCCCTGGAAGTTGGGCTGGTCCAGGAGCTCGGTCTCGAACCGCACGGAGCGGTATTCCAGCGTGCCCAGCTGATAGTTGAAGTAGGCGTCGATGGGGCCGGTGTAGACCACCTTGTCCGCCAGCGCGTCCAGCGCCGCCTTGTCCGCGAAGTAATCGCAGTTCAGGCGCACCTCGACGCCCTTCAGCAGGTTCGCCACCAGGGGCGTGTAGCCGCCCACGGGAATGCCCTGGTACAGGGCGTTGAAGTAGTTGTTGTCGAAGGTCAGGCGCACGGGCAGCCGCTTGATGATAAAGGCGGGCAGGTCCTTGCAGTCCCTTCCCCACTGCTTTTCGGTGTAGCCCTTCACCAGCTTTTCAAAGATGTCCCGGCCCACCAGGCTGATGGCCTGCTCCTCCAGGTTCTTCGGCTCCCCGGTGATCTCCCGGCGCTGCTCGGCGATCTTCGCCGCGGCCTGCTCCGGCGTCACCACGCCCCACATCTTGTTGAAGGTGTACATGTTGAAGGGCAGCGAATACAGCTCGCCCTTGTAGTTCGCCACCGGCGCGTTGGTAAAGCGGTTGAATTCGGCGAAGCGGTTCACATAGTCCCACACGCGCCTGTTGTTGGTGTGGAAGATGTGGGCCCCGTACACATGCACATGGATGCCCTCCACGTCCTCGGTATACACATTGCCGGCGATGTTGCCCCGCCGGTCGATCACCAGCACCTTCTTGCCGGCGTCCGTGGCCTGGCGGGCAAAGGTCGCGCCGAACAGGCCGGCGCCGACGATCAGGTAATCATACTTCATGGCGTTTATCTCCTTTGTCCAGTTTGAATCGCATTCCGTTGGTGATGTCCCGGCGCAGGTAGGTCAGGTGGTCCTTCAGCGTGTATTCGGTGCTGACCACCGGCGCGTACACGGCGCGCAGGCCGTTTTTCGCCACCCACACGTTCAGCAGCCGCTCCCCCAAAAAGCCGTACAGCCGCTTGCGGTAGTCGCTTTCGCCGGAAAGGTCCACGCCCTTCTCCAGCGCGAACAGTATCGGGAACAGCCAGGCGCAGTAGCCGTCGAACACCGCCGAGCGGCAGAACAGCAGGTTGTACTGGCTGGCCCGGTTGCCGGCAAAGAAGGCGTCGAAGGCGTCCAGATAATCCGGGCTCAGCTCGCAGACCGTCGCCCGCAGCCGGTCGAAGGTCTCCGGGGCGCAGCAATCCATCAGCAGCTGGTCCCGGGCGTTCACATGGTAGACCGCCGGCCGCGCCAGCACGATGTCCCGGTCCTCCAGCAGCCTGCACAGGCGGTCGCAGTCCAGTATGTCCCGGGGGCGGCTGCTCAGGGCGCGGCGGCCGAAGTAGCGGCGATAGTGCACCAGCCCCTTGAAGGGCGAAACCACGTTTTTCCAGATCCAGTACAGCGCGGTCAGCTCGCAGTAAAAGGGGTTCTTTTCGCTGATGTTGTCCCCGGTGTTGTCGCGGATGTAGCCGGGGAAATCCTCCGCCGCGCCGCCCACCTGGATGGGCTGGTAGCCCATGCGCTTGGGCAGGGGCACGTTCTTGTGGCTGACGATGTAGATCATGCGCCCGCGCCTCCCTCGCCGTAGAGGGTCAGGAACGCGGCCACCGTGTCCTGGATCGTGAAGCCCGCGCGGCGCACCGCCTCACAGCCCGAGGCGCGGTCCACGTCCGTGGCGGCCACGTCCGCGGCCCGCTGGGCCCAGGCGTCCAGCGACTGCGCGTCCGCGGGCAGGAACCAGGCGTTCTCCGTCAGGCTGGCCTGGCGGGTGACGGCGTCTGAAAAGATCACCGGCAGCCCCGCGGCCTGGGCCTCCACGCCGGACACTGGCAGGCCCTCGAAGCGGGAGGGCAGCAGGAACAGGTCCATGGCCTGCATGAGCCCCGCCACATCATAGCTGGCCCCGTAGAAGATCACGTCGCCCTGTATGCCCAGGCTGACGGCCCGCTGCCGCATCGCGTCGAACAGCACGCCCTCGCCCACCAGCAGCAGCTTCGCGTTGGGCACGCGGCTCCGGATCGCGCGGAAGGCCTCCAGAAGGTAATCGTGGTTCTTCTGCCAGGCAAAGCGCCCCACGTGGCCCACCACAAAGGCGTCCCGCAGGCCCAGCTCGTCCCGCAGCCGTTCGCGGCGCCCGGGATCGAAGGCAAAGCGGGCGACCTCCACGCCGTTGTTCACCATGCGAACGCGCCCCTCCGGCAGGTTCGGGTACATCCACGCCGCGGCCTTGTCCGAGCAGGCGGCGAAATCCGTGGCCCAGCGCTTCAGGAAGGGCCGCGCCAGCCTGTGCAGTGCCCCCTTCACCCGGCGCAGCCTCCCGTCGATACCCGCCGCGTGGGAGTGCAGCAGCACCTTCCCCACCCCGGCCTTCTTCGCCGCCCGGGCGAAGATCAGCAGCAGGTAGGCCAGGTCGCCGTGGATGTGGGCGCAATCGTAGCCGCCCTCCGCGAGCAGCTTCAGCGTATTCCGGTAATAGGCCCGGGGCCGGGACAGCAGCCCGCCCTCCGTGCCCACATAGTGCACGTGGGTACCCAGGTCGTTCAGCGCTCGAAGGTTGTCCGGGTTCTCAAACCGGGCGATGCTGGCCAGGTCGATGGACAGCCCCTCCGGCTTGTGGCGGATCACGCTGTTCACCAGCGCGTACACGCCGCCCAGGCCCACGTCGTCCACGTTGATCTCAATGACTTTCATCTTCGTCCCCCGGCGTCTGGTCGATATACTCAATCCTCGGGTGAAAGCCGAAGCCCTTCAGCGTGGCCCCCAGGATCACGCGGATGCGCAGAAGGCGCTTGTCCCTGGCCCTCGCAAGCACCCGCAGTATGTGCAGCGGCGTCCTGAGCAGCAGCCGCCTGTAGCCCGAAAGGCCCTCCCGCCGATAGATGTAAACCTCGTTGCGATAGGCATAGCGATAGCGGTCGATCCTGTCCGCCGAATCGGTGGATATGTTGCCGCCGTTGTTGGTCCGGCACTTGTGCACGGTCACGCTGGCGGGGATCACATAACAGGGATAGCGGCGGGAGATGCGGCGGGTGTACTCCAGGTCGTCGGCCCAGATGAAGAACTCGCCGATGGGCAGGCCCACCTCCCGCACCACCCGGGCGGGCACCAGGAGCGATACGAAGGTGGCCGCGCCGCAGGGCACCTTGTCGGCGGAAAGATCGGCAAGGTTGTTCATGCGCAGGTCCCGCTGGATATTCATGCGGCACAGGCTGCCGTCCGTCCACAGGACCCTGCCGGACAGGAAGCCGTACTCCCCCGCGCCCTTCGCCGCGTCCAGCAGCGCCTCCAGCGCCGTGGGCGTGGGCATGGCATCGTCGTCCATGATCCACAGCAGCCCGTAGCCCAGCTTCACCGCCAGCCGCAGGCCATACTGAAAACCGCCCGCACCCCCAAGGTTTCGGCCGGTATTCTCATAGCGGATCGCCCCGCGCTCCACCAGCGGAGCCAGGGCCCGGTCCGTGCCGTCGGTGCTGGCGTTGTCGATCACCAGTATGTCCGCCGGGGCCGTCTGGCGCATCAGGCACCCGACGCACTCCTCAACCAGCGCCCTCCGGTTGTAGGTCACCACGATGGCGGCCACGGTGTTCTTCAAAGGAACCGCCCCAATTTATGAAAACTTCCGTATGCCGGAGATGCCCCACCGGGCCGTGTTCAGCAGCGCGGTCAGCACGCCCTCGCCCAGGTAGCGGCGGTAAAAGGCGAACTGCTTGGCCACCAGGTTCAGCTTGTTGCCGGTGGTGCTGCCGGACAGCACCCGATAGCGGGCCAGCAGCTCCGGATTGCCGTAGGCCTTGCCCGCCAGCTTCACGATGTCGTACCAGTAGGCATAGTCGTCGCGGATGGACTTCAGCTCCTCGTGCAGCATCACCTTGCCGTGCTTTTGGGCGTCGTACAGCCCGGTCAGGCAGCCGATGCGGTTCATCACCCGCATGTCCGCCGGGGTGATCACCGGCATGGGCACCGTGGGGCGCAGGATCTCCTCCGAGCGCTCGTTGATGCGGCGATAGGCGCTGCACACGCAGACGGCGTCGCTCTTCTTCATGAAGGCCAGCTGCCTTTCGAGGAACTCCGGCTCCCACACGTCGTCCGCGTCCAGCAGGGCGATGTAGCGGCCCCGGGCCGTGCGCATGGCGGCGTTGCGCGCGCAGGCGGTGCCCGCGTTGCGCTGGCGGATCAGCCGGATCCTGCCGTCCCGCCGGGCATAGTCCGCCACGATGTCGGCAGAGGTATCCGACGAGCCGTCGTCCACAACGATCATTTCCCAATCCGGCCAGGTCTGCCCGAGCACCGATTCGATGGTCTCGGCGATGAACCGGCCCGCGTTGTAGCACGGCGTAATGATGGAAACCAATCCGTCGATCACAGCAGCTTCTCCTTATCGCGGCGCGACGCGCCTTTGTCCCGTTCAACAGGCACAGTATACCTTCATAATCGTATCATAACGGCGATAAAAAGTCAAGGAAAACGGACGCCGGCGCGCCGACCGCCAGCGATGGCATGCGATCGCATGCGATGGCAGCCAAGACAAAGACAAAGACTAAGACAAAGACAAAAACAAAGACAAAGACAAAAACAAAGACGAGGGCGAGGGCAAAGACTGTGGCATACCACTTCCGCGATCGCAAGCGTTCGGTGGGTTGAAACCTGAATTGGCGGTAATATATCCGGAAAAGCCAAGGGTCGGCCAAAGGGAGCGGGGAGCAGGAACAGTGGCCGCCGAATACATATTGCGAATGTACACAGGATCACCGTAAGCGCTGTCGCGGGAACTACCGGTTTGATTCCCTGCGTACGATCGCGCGCGGCTTTTCCTGTTCCCTACTCCCTGTTCCCTGGCGCGCGGCGTCCCGGCAATTCAGTATTTGAACGACGGAACCGTTGCCCGCAGACGAAAAAACGGGAATGGCAGACGCCATCCCCGTGCGCAGGGTCATTACCGCATCGCTTCCACCGCGGCCCTTTCGATGCCGAGGCCCGCGGTATAGCGCTTGATGTATTCGTTGAAGCTGTCCACGTCCTGGGCCCTGGGCTCCACGACCTCGCCCAGCTTGCCGGCGAAGATCCTGTCCGTCAGGTAGCCCTCCAGGGTGTCGCCGTCCTTCCTGTCGGCCATGTAGCCGGCCAGCAGCGCGATGCCCCAGGCGCCGCCCTCGCCGGCGGTCTCCATCACGGCCACGGGCACGTTCATCGCCGCGGCCATGATGCTCTGGCCCACGCCCTTGGTCTTGAACAGGCCGCCGTGGCCCAGGATCTGATCGACCTGCACGCCCTCGTCGTCCAGCAGTATGTTCAGGCCGATCTTCAGCGACGAAAGCGCCGCGTACAGGTGGGTGCGCATGAAGTTGGCCAGCGTGAAGCGGCTCTCGGGCGTGCGCGCGAACAGCGGGCGGCCCTCCTCGAAGCCGGTGATGTGCTCGCCGGAGTAGTAGTTGTAGGCCAGCAGGCCGCCGCAGTCCGCGTCCGCCTCCAGGGCCTTGCGGTACAGCGTGCCGTACAGGGTGTTGGCGTCCAGCTTCATGCCCATCACGTCGGCGAACTCGCCGAACAGCTTCACCCAGGCGTTCAGGTCGCTGGTGCAGTTGTTGCAGTGCACCATGGCCACGGGCTTGCCGGTGGGGGTGGTGACCATGTCGATCTCCGGGTGGACCTTCTTCAGGGCCTTCTCCAGCACGATCATGGCGAACACCGAGGTGCCGGCGGACACGTTGCCGGTGCGGGGCGCCACGCTGTTGGTGGCCACCATGCCGGTGCCCGCGTCGCCCTCGGGCGGGCACAGCGGCGCGCCGGGCTGCAGCGTGCCGGTGGGATCCAGCAGCTTCGCGCCGGCCTCGGTCAGCCTGCCCGCGGGGTCGCCCGCCATCAGCACGCCGGGCAGTATGTCCCGCAGCTTCCAGGCGAAGCCGCGGTCCGCGACCAGCGCGTCGAATATGGCCATCTTGGCGGCGTCATAGTCGTTGGTCTCGCTGTCAATGGGGAACATGCCGGAGGCCTCGCCGATGCCCAGCACCTTCTCGCCGGTCAGCATCCAGTGCACATAGCCCGCCAGCGTGGTCAGGAAGCGAATCTGCGGCACATGCGCCTCGCCGTTCAGGATCGCCTGGTACAGGTGGGCGATGCTCCAGCGCTGGGGGATGTTGAAGCTCAGCTTCTCCGTCAGCGCCGCGGCGGCCTCGCCGGTGATGGTGTTGCGCCAGGTGCGGAAGCCCGCCAGCTGGTTGCCCTCGCCGTCAAAGGGGATGTAGCCGTGCATCATGGCGCTGATGCCGATGGCCCCCAGCCTGGTCAGCTTCACGCCGTAGCGGGCCTCGACGTCCTTTGCCATGTTGGCATAGCAGTCCTGGAAGCCGGACCACACATCCTCCATGGCGTAGGTCCAGATGTTGTCCACCAGCTGGTTCTCCCACTCGTGGTCGCCCTGGGCGATGGGATTGCCCGCCGTGTCGATCAGCACGGCCTTGATGCGGGTGGAGCCGAATTCGACGCCCAGGCGGGCCTGGCCGGCCTCGATGATGCCGCGGATTTCGCTCGTGTTCAATGCAAACAACCTCCTCGTGTATATTGATACTGTGTTACAGCGCCTCAACGGTCCGCCAGGCGCAGTATGTTTTCGATATCTTCCCGGGTCATGTGGAACACGCCGCCGGTGGTGCCGTCGGGATTGGTCACCTTGGTGTGGGCGGCCAGAGCGGGAATGTCCTCGGCCCGCGCGCCGATCTCCTTCAGGGTCAGCGGCATGCCGATGTCCCGCAGGAAGGCCTCGTGGGCCTCGATGCCCCGCAGGGCCGTCTGCTCGGGATGCTCGAAGTTCATCTCGCAGCCGTACACCCGCACGGCGAACTGGGCAAAGCGCATCACGTCCTTATCCATGTGATAGCGCATCCAGGCCGGGAACACCACCGCCAGCCCCGCGCCGTGGGCCACGTCGTACAGGGCGGAGAGCTCGTGCTCGATCTGGTGGCTGCCGAAATCCTGCACGCGGCCCACGCCCACGGTGTCGTTGTGGGCGATGGTGCTGCCCCACATCAGCTGGGCCTGGGCGTCGTAATCGTCGGGGTGCTTCACGGCGATGCGCGCCGCACGGATCACCGCCACCATCGCGCCCTCACACAGGCGGTCCGTGAGGTCGACCTCCTTCTCGCAGGTGAAGTAGCGCTCCATGATGTGGGCCAGTATGTCCGTGGCCCCGCTGGCGATCTGGTAGGGCGGCAGCGTCATGGCCAGCTCCGGGTTCATGATGGCGAAGCGGGGCCGGTTCAGCTCGCTGCGCAGGCCGCGCTTGGTCTTCGTGGATTCCTGGGTGATCACGCAGCTGTTGCTGGATTCGCTGCCCGCCGCGGCCATGGTCAGCACCACGCCCACCGGCAGCGCGCGGACGGACTTCGCCCTGCCGCACCACAGGTCCCAGAAATCGCCGTCATAGCACACGCCGTGGGCCACGGCCTTGCCGGTGTCGATCACCGAGCCGCCGCCGACAGCCAGTATGAAATCCACGCCCTCGCGCCGGGCCAGGTCGATGCCCTCGTACACCAGGGTATCCCTGGGGTTGGGCTTCACGCCGCCCAGGCACACATGGGCGACACCGGCCCCGTCCAGCGAGGCCTTCACCCGGTCGATCAGCCCCGACCGCACGGCCGAGCCGCCGCCGTACACGATCAGCGCCTTCGTGCCGCCGAAGTCACGCACCTGCTCGCCGGCCCTCTGTTCCGCGCCGCGCCCGAACACGAAGCGCGTGGGCACGCAATGGACAAAATCCCTCATGCTGCATTCCTCCCGGTGTTACTTTCGCCTGCCTGGGCGCTTGCGCGCCACGGCGGCCCTGTTCTTCTCTTCGAATTCATCGAATACGGGCAGGTTGGACACGTTGAACACCTCGTCCTCGTAGGAGTCGGAGACGTCCCGGTTGCGCAGGTCCACGTTGAAGAAGCTGTCCTGCGGCTTTTCCCCGTCCTGCGTCATGCGCCTGTGGGGCTGCTCCGCCGGCTTCTGCTTCGCCGGGGCCCTGCGGGCGTCGTGGCGCTGCACCTTGGTGCCCTCGCGCCGCCGGTTGTTCGGCTGGGGCTGGGGCTTCTTGCCGCCGTCGGCCTTCCGGCGCTTCACCACGGTGCTGGCGACCACATAGTCGTGCTCGTCCCAGTTGGAGGTCAGGTCCCCCTCCCACTCGTCCGCCTTGTCCAGGTCGGCTTTGGAAAAGAAGCGCTCGTCGTTGACGATGACCCGCTCCTTCCGGAACCACACCCAGTAGGGGCGCCAGCGGATCAGCCAGACCAGCCGGTCCAGCACCACGCCCAGCACCAGGAAGAATATGAGCAGCTTCAGCCAGTTCTGGGACAGCCACAGAAGCGGCGATCCGCCGGCGCTGCCCGCCAGGTTGAACAGCCGCAGCACCCAGTTCGCCAGGCCCTTCAGCCAGCCCAGCATCAGATCCACGATTTTATTGGAATAACCACTGATCGTCATATCGTACAATATCCTCCAAGGCGGCGGTTCAGCCCTCGCCGCCCGCGCCGTTGTCCGTCAGGGTGACGGAGGCCGTTTCACACTGGAAGCTGATGTCCGGGTACAGCTGCGCGTCCACGAACGGGTCCAGCAGGTAGGTGCCCGATTCCAGGCCGGTCAGATCCACGCTCACGGTCACGCCGCCTTCCATCAGCGCCTCGATGGCGCTGCGGGGGCCGGTGGCCAGCACGCTGGCCGGCTCATAGGTCGCCAGCAGGTTCTCGCCCTTGCCCAGGAACTGGACCTTCACGTCGTCCACATAGGCGCTGATGGTCTCCTCGGCGATGTTCACGCTCACATAGACCTGCTCGCTGGAGATGTTCTTGAAGTCGGAAAGCTGCTGCACCGCGGCCCTGGCGGAAAAGCTCTGGCTGGCCCCGTCGATGGAGACCGGCTCGATCTTCAGCTCGGTCAGGCTGTCCAGCAGCTCGCGCTCGGCGGCCACCTGCAGCGTCACCGGCTGCACGGACACCGATTGCAGCACATAGCCCTGGGCCGGCTGGCCGGTGACCACGTCGGCATATTCGGTGGAGACCGGGATCTCCCGGCTGGGATAGATGTCCAGGCTCACCGATACCGACGATGTGGAGCAGTTCAGCAGCGCCTGGTTGATCTCCTCGCCCGCGGCGTCCAGCAGCACGTAGGGCAGCGCCTTGATGGTGCTGCTCTCCATGGCGCTCACGTCCACGGCCACCTTGGCCGAGGCGATGCTCTGCACCACCGAGGATGCGCCGGACACCGTGAGCACCGCCGGGTTGCAGCGGGTCACATTGTACCACAGGCCGGTCCTCGCGTCGGTGATCTCCGTGTTCACGGACACGTTCCGGGCGTCCAGCGTCTCAAAGCCCAGCGTCAGAGTGGCGGGGCTGATGCTGCGCACCCGGCCATAGCTGGTGGTGGCCCGCAGGGGCACCTGCTGGCTGCCGGCGGTTCGCACGTTGGAAAGGTCCAGCGTCACCAGCACGTTGTCGGCGGACACCTTGGAATAATCGGCCTGGGGGGCCTCCACCGTCACAGACACGCCGGAAAGGGCCTTGGTCGGGTCCTCCGTCAGGGCCAGGCGGTGGTCCGTCAGCGTGGACTGGCCGCTGGGATAGCCGGTGAGGCCGTAGATCGTCTTGGTGCGGGTGATGCTGGTGTTGGTGGAGATCACATAGCTCCACAGCAGCACCGCCAGCACCAGCGAAAGCAGCTTGTAGCCCAAGTTGTTGGAAAGGGAGCCGATGATCCACCTTACCGGCTTGGGCGCGTTTTTGTAGAATTTGGTTTCACGCAGGTTTTTCAGATTATTCTTCATCCTTGTGCTCCTCCCTGCGCAGCGTGCCGAACCAGGAGGACATGTTCCGCTCCGGCGTGAACAGCTCGGTGAGCAGTATGCCCAGCGAGCGGGCGTCCAGATGCCGGGTCAGGCGGCCCTCCCTGGCCATGGAGATGATGCCCGTCTCCTCCGAGACGATCAGCGACACCGCGTCGGTGGCCTCGGTGATGCCGATGGCGGCGCGGTGGCGCGTGCCCAGATCGCGGCTGATGGTCGGATCCTGGGACAGGGGCAGTATGCAGGCCGCGGCGTTGATGCGGCGGTTGCGGATGATCATCGCCCCGTCGTGCAGCGGTGTGTTGGGCTCGAATATGTTCTCGATCAGCGGGGCGCTGATCTCGGCGTCCACATAGGTGCCGGTCTCGATCACGTCGCCCAGGCCGGTCTGGCGCTCGATCACGATCAGCGCGCCGATCTTCTTCCTGGCCATGTCGTTCATGGCGCGCACGATCTCGTTCACAGGGCGCTCCACCTGTTCGGCCTCGCCGCTGGGCGCGGTGCCGAACACGCGGCGCATGAAGCGGGAGCGTCCCAGCTGGTCCAGCCCGCGGCGGAACTCCGGCTGGAACAGTATCACGATGACCACCAGCCCCATGCTGACGATCTGGTTCAGCAGCCACGAAACGGCGCTGAAGCGCAGCACATTGGAAAGCCAGGCCACCACCAGCACCACCGCGATGCCCTTGAACAGCGAATTGGAGCGGGTGTGCAGCACCAGCTTGATGACGTTATATATCAGTATGGCGAGGATGAACACATCCACGATATTGTGCCAATCCGGATGCTCGAACAGATTGGTAAACAGTGCGCCGACGGAGGAAAACAGCTCACGAAGCTGCACCACGCCTGCCACCTCCCGCAATAGCTTCTTTCCCACACTTATTATAATACAAAACCCCGCAAATGCCAACTTGCTTTTGACGGCCAAATTCAACAAAAATGTGGCAGAACGGTCATTTGCGCGCGCATATTCGCGTCACAAAGCGAGGCGCGGGCCTCGTATTGTCAAATCGTCACAAGGATGGGGCCGGTTTTTGGCAGGATTGTCAACCCGCCACAAGGATTCCCCCACTTTTTGTGAAATCAAGCCATTCACAATTCCATTTAATTCTGTTATAATATCTGTGTTGAAATTTTATGAGGAGGTAGTTCCACATGGCAAGTTTGTCTCTTCGCGGTATCTACAAGATCTATGCCGGCGATGTCGTCGCCGTCAGCGACTTCAACCTTGAAATCGAAGATAAGGAATTCATCATCCTGGTCGGCCCGTCCGGCTGCGGCAAGTCCACCACCCTGCGCATGGTCGCCGGTCTGGAGGATATCTCCAAGGGTGAGCTGTACATCGACGACAAGCTGGTCAACCATATCCCGCCGAAGGATCGCGATATCGCGATGGTGTTCCAGAGCTACGCCCTGTATCCCCACATGACCGTGTACAACAACATGGCCTTCGGCCTGAAGCTGCGCAAGATGCCCAAGGCCGACATCGACCGCCGCGTGAAGGAAGCCGCTTCCATCCTGGGCATCGAGGCCCTGCTGAACCGCAAGCCCGCCGCTCTGTCCGGTGGTCAGCGCCAGCGTGTCGCCCTGGGCCGCGCCATCGTTCGTGAGCCCAAGGTCTTCCTGATGGACGAGCCTCTGTCCAACCTGGACGCCAAGCTGCGCGTGCAGATGCGTTCCGAGATCACCAAGCTGCACAAGAAGCTGCAG
>CACYWI010000026.1 GCA_902778045.1 uncultured Eubacteriales bacterium | reverse complement strand
AAACGCGGTGCCGGCGTCCAGGCCCTTGTTCAGCACGGTGCGGCTGATCAGGTCGGGGTTCTCCAGCACGTCCTTGTGGCTCTCGGAGGAGCCGACGGTAGTGACGATGCCCTCGCCGACGCGGGCGATGATGGTCTCCTCGCCGGCGCCGCCGACCAGGCGGTCGATGTTGGCCCGCACGGTGACCCGCGCCTTGGCCCGCAGCTCGATGCCGTTCTTGGCGATGGCGGCGATAACCGGGGTCTCGATCACCTTGGGGTTGACGGACATCTTCACGGCCTCCAGCACGTTGCGGCCGGCCAGGTCAATGGCCTTGGACTGTTCAAAGGTCAGCTGGATCTGGGCGCTCTGGGCCGCGATCAGCGCGTCCACCACGCGATCGACGTTGCCACCGGCCAGGTACAGGGTCTCCAGCTCGTTCATCGAAACATCGATGCCGGCCTTGCGGGCCTTGATCATCGGCGGCACGATGCGCCGGGGATTCACTCGGCGGAACTTCATGCCCACCAGGTTGAAGATGCTGATGCGCACGCCGCTCATCAGCGCCGAGAACCACAGCCCCAGCGGGAACAGCGAGAACAGCGCGATCACGACGAATACGATGACCACCGCGATGACGATGGAATAGATGCTGCTCATCTGCATGATTTGCTTCCTCCCTCTATTATGCGTCCTTCAATTCACAGACGACGATGCGGTTCCCCTCCACGCTCTGCACACGGATGGGCCTGCCCCGAGCGATAAATTCGCCGTCGGAGACCACGTTCAGCTTCACCCCGTCGAACTCGCCGATGCCGGCGGGCCGCAGCGCCGTGTGGGTCACGCCCTCGCGGCCGATGAAGTAGTTCATGTCGTTGTTCTCCGCCGCGCCGGCGGACACCGCCACGTCGTTGAGCACCAGCTTCGATTTGCTCAACCGTCCCTTCGAGGCGGAGTACAGGCAAATCGACAGCGCCACACACAGTATCGCCGCCAGTATCGCAAACAGTATCAACCCCTGCGACATCGTGGGCTTCAAAAGTACAAAGCCCAGCGCCAGCAGCGCAATGCCGGAAATGCCCGGCGCGCCGAACCCCGGCACATACATCTCGAACACCAGCAGGCCCACGCCCACCAGCATCATCAACAGCACCGGGATATTGCCCGTCAGCAAACTGACCAGGCCTTCCATTGGCACACACCTCCTTCGCGGACCGGGCCGCGCCCGATCCTTTCATGGCTGTATTATAGCATGCGCGGCGCATCCATGGAAGTCCTGCGCCTCAAATCATACACTTTCCGCGCCGAAATGTCAAACCGGGGAACCCAAAATAGAACGGAATGAGGAGCCGTCCCCTCATTCCGTTTTTATGTTCAATGCTCATTCACGTACCGCACGGCCTCGGTGGCGGCCATCGCACCGTCGGCGGCGGCGGTCACCAGCTGGCGCAGGGCCTTGGTGCGGTTGTCGCCAGCCACGAAGATGCCCTCGGCGCTGGTGTGGCAGTCCTCGCCGGCCACCACATAGCCCGACTCGTCCAGCTTCACCACGCTCGCGAAGTTCTGGTTCTCCGGCACCCGGCCCACGGCCACGAACAGACCGTTCAGCTCGATGGTGCGCACGCTGCCGTCCAGCTTATCGGTGACCTCGATGGCCTTCAGCCGCTTCTCGGCGACCAGGCCGGTCACGTTGGCGTTGTAGACAAACTCCACATTGTCCCGGGCCTTCAGCCGGGCCACGGTGGTCTCCTCGCCCCGGAAGCTGTCGCGGCGGTGGATCAGGTACACCCTTTGGGCGATGTCCGCCAGGAACAGCGCGTCCTCCAGCGCGGTGTTGCCGCCGCCCACCACGGCCACCACCTTGTTGCGGTAGAAGTTGCCGTCGCAGGTAGCGCAGTAGGAGATGCCCCGGCCGGTCAGCCGCGCCTCGTCCGGCAGGCCCAGCTTGCGGTTCTCCGAGCCGGTGGCCAGGATCACGGCCCTGGCCGCGTGCTCGCCCTTGGTGGTGACGACCACCTTTTGATCGCCCTCGTCCCGGATCTCCACGGCCTTTTCCAGCGCGAATTCAGCACCCAGGCCCTTGGCCTGCTCGTGCAGGCGGTTGGAGAAATCGAAGCCGGAGATGTGGGCCTCCACCGGATAGTTTTCGATGTCCGGGGTATTGATGATCTGGCCGCCGGGGGTCACCGCCTCCAGCACCAGCACCGTCTTGGCGGCGCGGCGGGCGTAGATGGCGGCGGTCATGCCCGCCGGACCCGCCCCGATCACGACGATGTCATGCATATGCTCAGCCCTCCACCAGCTCGGCGATGGCGTCCTTGGGGATCAGGCCCACGCTGCGGTTGACCTCCTCGCCGCCCTTGAACACCACCAGGCAGGGGATCGAGGTCACATCGTACTCATCGGCCAGCTCGTCCTCGGCGTCAATGTCGATAGAGACGATCCTGTAATCCGCATTGCCCTCGGCCAGTTCGTCCAGCATGGGCTTCATGGCCCGGCAGGGGCCGCACCAGCCCGCGTTGAAATCGGCCAGCACCGGCACGTCGCTCTTCAGCACCACTTCATCAAAATTGGATTTCGTTACTTCGATCACAGACATGCTTCACAGCTCCTTTTCGATATTGTTGAGTACCTTCCCCAGCAGCTCGCCCAGCCGGAAGGCCTCCCCTTCACTCAGCCCCAGGCAGTTCGCCATCCGCCCGGGCACGGCGAGGGCCTCTTCCTTCAGGGCCTCCCCCGCCGGGGTGAGGGCCACCGACAGGCTGCGCATATCCTCCGGGTCGCGCCGCCGGGCCAGGTAGCCCTTCTGCTCCAGCTTTTTCAGTATGGGCGTCAGCGTGCTGGGGTCCAGCAGCAGCGCGCGGCTGACCTCCCCGGCGCTGGCATGGCCCATCTCCCAGAAGTACATCATCACCACATATTGGGTGTAGGTCAGGTTCAGCTTGTCCAACAGCGGTTGATAGCGCCGCGTGAGCTCCTTCGAACACAGGTACAGCGGAAAGCACAGCTGGTTGCGAAGGCGCAGCGCCTCGTATCGATCGTCCATGTCAGATCAGCGCGGCGATATCCGCGTCGAAGGTGGCGGGGTCGCTGGTGGGGTCGAAGCGCTTGACCACATTGCCCTCGCGGTCCACCAGGAATTTGGTGAAGTTCCACTTGATGTCGTTGGGCTTCTTGCAGGTGGTGCTGATCTTGGCGATCATGGCCATGGCGGCCTTGTTCTTGATGCCCTCGGTCTTCTCCTCCGGGGCGGCCTGCTTCAGGAAGGTGTACAGCGGCTCCTCATTTTCGCCGTTGACCTCGATCTTGGCCAGCTGGTGATCTCGCTCTCGTCGCCGGGGGCCTGGTGGCCGAACTGGTTGCAGGGGAAGTCCAGCACCTCGAAGCCCTGGTCGTGATACTTCTCGTACAGCGCCTCGATCGCGGCATACTGCGGGGTGAAGCCGCAGCCGGTGGCGGTATTGACGATCAGCAGCACCTTGCCCTTCATGTCGGCCATATTCAGCGTGGCGCCCTTGCGGGCCTTGACGGTGTAATCATAAATGCTCATGGTGTGAACCTCCTTTTATTTCGCTTGCAAAATGATTGTATCAAATTAATTAGTCTTTGTCAATAGAAAAAGCGCGGCCCAAACGCTAACTTTATGTTAAGCGTCGGGCCGCGCGTCGCGGTCAATCCTCGTCGCCCATCGTATGCGTATAGCGGGCCAGCGCCGCCCAGGACAGGCGGGCCTCCTCGTCCCGGGCCAGCCAGGCCATGGCCGGCGCGCCGGCGTCGTCAAACTGCCCCGCCACCTGGTCGTAATCCTCAAAGGCCATGTCCATCAGGGCCTCCACTTCGCCAAGGTCCTCGTCGAAGCGGCGCATGCTGCTCTCATCCAGCATCAGCCAGGCGTCCAGCAGGCTCTGGCGCACGGCGGCCTCATCCGAATCCCACAGGCGGTACTCGTCGGCAAAGCCCAGCACGTCGGCGCACAGCGCGGCCAGCCGCAGCGAGCTCCCCGCCGTGCCCGGCGCCCAGTCCGCCACGGCCTGCAGGTAGCGCTCCCTGATCTCATCCGCCCCCGGGACCAGCTTCTCAAGGGGCTCGAAGGCGAACTCCGCGGCCCGGTCCTCCCGGGAATCGGCCCACAGCAGCTTACCGTCGGAGAGCGTGAAGCGGCCCTCGGCATCGTCCCAGCGCACATCCTCGGAGGATACGCCGCCATCCTCGCCGTAGGTGACGAGGGTCATGCTGCCGCCGGTGTACACCAGCGCGTCTGCCCCGGCATCATAGGCGGCATCCATGCGCCACACGCCCTCGCTGTTCGCGGAATCGCCCCAGACCAGCTTCACCCGAAGCGCCTCCCCCTCGCCGGGCATGATGCTCAACCGGGCGCGCCCGTACACCGGGTCCTGCCAACCGCCCACGAAGCCCGCCGCCGGATCGTCCTCCGCCAGCGCCGCCGGAGCAAGCAGCGCCACGGCCAGCAATAGTATCAGCAGTTTCTTCATATCACATACCTCCTCAAATGATAAAAGTGCGTTGTCCTGGGATCGGCCCCCTGCCGGCTCATTCCCCGAGCAGCGGCGCGTCCAGGGGGTCCGCCAGGAACGCGGCGACCTGTTCCCCGAACGCGGCGTCCAGGCTGCTGACGCGGCCCAGGCCATCCACCAGCGGGTCGATGTACCGCTTCTTGGCGCTAATGACGATGCCGCCTTCGCCGTGAACGACGCGGCTGTAGCGCCGGTAGCGCCGCCATTCCTCCCGGAAGCGCCCGTCCCGGTACAGCTTTTCGATCACGAAGGGCTCGTCCCGCCACAGGTCCGCCATGGCGATCACGCCGGCGTCCCTGGCCTGCGCCAGCAGCATGGCCAGCGCCTGCATCGAAAACCGGTCCGGCTCCGACACATAGATCCTGCCCGTCTCCAGCGCGCCATGGGCAAAGGCAAGGGCTTCCTCCTTGCGGACGAAGCCCAGCTCCTCCCGGCCCTGTTCGTCCCGCAGTACGGCCAGCGCGTCCAGCATCCACGCCGCCCTCTCCTTTGAGACGAAGCGATAGTTCACCAGGTTCCCGAGCGTGTATTCCAGCCGGTCCGCGGACAGGCGCGGGCTGTCGTTGTCGGCGATGGGATAGCGGTGATAGTCGGCCACATCGTCGGTGGACAGGCCCAGCCCCGCAAGCAGCGCCTGGATCCGCCCCGAGCGCGCGATGGTGTCCCGCGTGCCGCCCTCCGTGGCCTCCTGCTTCATGCTGTCGCCCAGCATAAAGTCCACCACGTGGGCAAAGCAGGGCGTGGCGATGTCGTGGAACAGCCCCGCCAGCACCTGTCGCGCGTCCCCGGTGAAGCGCCGGATCAGCAGGGCGACGCCCACGCTGTGATCGTAGCGGGAATAGGGCTCGCGAAGCGCCCGGAACAGCGGGAACGACGTGTATTCGCAGCCGCAGTTCATGCCCACGCATTGAAGCCTGCGCATCTCCGGCGATTCCATCGCCGCGCGAATGTAATCCGGGATGCCCGGGTAATAGATGTCCCAAAGGCGCATGCGCCCTCCCCCTCTCCGCCTGCCGTCTCAGAACAGCGGCGGCACGACGCCCGGGTTCAGCGATTGCGCCCGGCCGGTGTTGTCGGCCTCCGTCTCTTCAAACAGCCCGGCGCTCCGGGTCAGGCCATCGATCGAGCGCCTGATCGCGGACTCGCTCTTGCGGACGTTGCCCATCAGCGTGACCCATTCGGCCATGAACGACACCTTGATCGCCCCGTCCCAAACCGTGTTGAGGCGGTCCCAGGCCGCGTTCATACGGCCGATGGCCTGGTTCATGCGCTCCTGCGCCTGCCGATAGCGGTTTACAGTGTCGCGAAGCGCCTCGGTGGAAACCAGGATACGATCCTTGCCGCCGGAGCCCCCACGGCTGCCGGCCGCCCCGGAGCCGGTGGACGCGGCGTCCTGTTTCTTGTCCCAACCAAAGAAATTCTTGATCGCGTCAACCGTGTCGCAGATGTCCAGCCAGGTATCGACGAGCATGACCAGGCCGTTTGAAACCGTGCTCCGCATTTTTTCCTTGATCGGCTGGGGCAGCCTGTCCAGCGCCCAGGTCACCACATTGAAGATGCCGCCTCCATAGGGATCGTAGCCTTCCCGCCTGCTGATGCTCCCATCGGAACCGACCGCCACGTTTTCCAGAAAGTGACGACCCACATAGTTCTTCCGGCTGTCTTCCTTGACAGCCGCGTCGATCTCCTTCTGCGCGGCGCTTTTCAGCATGTTGCCCACCAGGCTCCAACGATAGTGCGTCATCCGCGACTTTACCGCATCGATCCGATCGCGGTGCTTATGCAGGAATTCCTTGTTGAAGCCCGGGCCGTCCAGGCTGACGCACTGGTTGAGCCTGCTGTCCAGATCGCCGTGCCGGTCCGCGGTGATGGCCGCGTACTCCGCCAGGTTGCCCCCCAGGGAATGCCCGGTCATGCCGATGCTGTTGTACTGGCTCAGCTTCCTTTGCACGTCGGCATCGCCCAGGAACCTGTCGACCTCGGCCTGCTGCTCCGTCTGGACCTTATCGAGCAGGGCCAGATCCGCATTGGCCCAGTCGTTGGCGATATTGCCGCGATCCTGCCAGTTCTCACTGCCGCGGAAGGCCACGGCGGCGTGGTCCGGAGAGGTTTCGACAATGCAGGCCGCAAAGCCGTTTTTATCATTGGTATCGTGGATGTCCACCACCGTCCAGGCGTCCAGCTGTTCCTTCGTCGCCCCCAGGCGCTTCAGCTCCTCCACCTTGTCGGGAACCAGGGCGGATATTGGAACCTTTCCACCGGGATATTTGTGCTTCAGCGACGCGTAGGCGTCCTTCATATCATAATACGCGATCTTGGAAAGGACGACGTTCTCGCGGTCGGTATACTCATTCGGCATGCTTCTCACCTCCCGTCATGGCAATCCCCTGTTGGGAAACAACGTCGCAGGCGCCATTCTCCGTCACCAGTTCAAACTGCGCGACGGGATCAAAGGCGGTGATGATGTCGTGGGAGGTGCTGGGCACGGCCATGAACTGCCGGCGGCATGCCTCGAAGCCCTCGTCTCCGAGCACATAGCCGTTGAACACCACGCTGGCCCCGCACGCAAGCCCCGCGTCGCACAGCGCCTGGGCCACGCCGTCCGGATCCGGCACGGGGGCGCGCAGCGCGACGCGCACCAGCATGCCGATGCTGCCTTCCCTGCCCAGCAGCTGGGAGAGCGTCGTCGAAGGATCGTCGCCGGTGGTGTCACAGCGGGGCAGCACGGCGTTTGCCGCGGAATCACACCCGAGCGCCTCGAGGGAAGCGACGAGCGACTGCTCGAACTCCCTGGCGCGCAGGCGGGCGACGTAATCGTCCCTGACCACGGGACCCTTCCTGACCTGCGCCGAAAAGACCAGCGTAGGGTCGTCCTCCGGGCACCAATACTGCGTGATCTCGTCCAGCCCGGGGCTGGTGATGGTCCTGCACACCGTGAAGGCGCGCCGGTAGCGCTCAAAGAGTACCTGGGCCACCTTGTCCTCCAGTGAATCCATGCTATCGTTGATTGCCTGGGTCAATCGGGTCACTTCATCGCCGGAATGCGTCTCCATCGATCCTTCCTCCTCTCCCGTCGCTGCGGCACGCAACGGCGTAAGCGCCGGGCACACCGCAATCAGCAGCGCCAGAGCCGCCAGAGCCGGGCGGCATATTCGCCGGACGTCCATCTGCTGCCCTCCTGTTCCGCCGGCCGCGGGACAGCGCCATCCGCCGCAAGCCGGCATACGCTGATCCGCTCGCGCGTATGCAACGGCGGCTTTCCACTGTCACCCATCATATCCGATGACAGCGGAAGCCGCCCTCATTGCTCTCATATTATCATCTGGCCCGCGGATTGTCAATACATGCCCGGGCAGGGAAGCGCCTTACCGGTTCCGCCCCTTCGTCACCACGCCGGCGGCCAGCAGGCCCAGCGCCGCCACGGCGAACAGCGCCATGACGATCGCGAAGCCGAAGCCCTTCTGGTGCAGGCTGATCACGTTCAGCATGCTGAAGAACAGTATGCCGTCCACCGCCAGCACCAGCAGCGCCTTGTTGCGGCCCTCCACCCAGGGGCGAAGGGGCCTTGCCCGGATGACGAAAGGCAAAAACACCACCGACAGGCCGAACAGCGTGGCGGACGCGGCGATGAAGAACCAGTCGCCGCGGGTATACAGGCAGCACACCGCCAGCAGGATCATCAGGCTTGCGGTAAAGGCGCAGAAGGTCCAGAACAGCTTGCTCTCCGGCACCATGATGGGCACGACGATCAGCGAGGCCGCCACCAGCATGCTCGCGGCCACCACGTAGAACCAGCCCAGCGCGAGCCCGGCGTTCAGGTTCACGATCAGTATGACCAGTATCGGGATCATGAACAGCGCCGACACGGCGCTGCCGGCGGCGGCGGAGCGCCGCTTGAAGCGCCGGACCTGGTTGCGGATCACCTGCGCCTTCTCGTCCCGCAGCTCGCCCTCGGCCTCGCCGGCGCGGATCTGCTCCAGGTACGCCGCGCAGTCCTCGCACTGCTTCAAATGCCCCTCAACGATTTCGCGACTGGCCTCGCTGCAGGCGTCGTCCACATACAGCGGCAGGATGTCGCGGATGATTTCACATTCCTTGTTCACGTTTCTCCCATCCTTTCCTTCAGCTTCGCGCGGGCGCGATGAAATGTGACCCTGGCCCAGTTCTCGGTCTTTCGGAATATGCTGGCGATCTGCCCAAAGGAGAGCTCGCCGAACACCCGCAGCTCGAACACCTCGCGATAGGGCTCCTCCAGGTCATGCAGCGCCAGGTGGATCCGGAAGGAGGCGTCCCGCTCGACGGCCCCCTGCTCCACGCCCTTTTCCCGCGAGACGGCCTCCCCGGGCATCGCGCCCTGCCTGGACCGCCTGCGCGTTTCATCGGCAAACAGGTTCTTCGCGATGGCGCAGAGCCATGTGACCTCATCGGATTCACCCCGGAAGCTGTTCAGCTTCGTGAAGGCGCGGAAGAAGGTCTCCTGGGTGATCTCCTCCGCCTGGTGGCGGTCGCCGGCGATCGTCATGACATAGGAGAACACCCGCATGTAATAGGCTTCATAGAGCTTTTCACAGGCCCCGTTGTCCACAGTTCATCACCCCCTTTCCCGAAAACCGTCGGTTGGACGGGTAAATGCCGCTTTCGTTACAGGTTCATTTCAATTTAACATTGTCCGGGGACCATTATAATATCAATCCTGCGGAAACACAAGGGCAAGCCCGCCACTTCGCAAGCGTTGACGGGCCGGCCGCCGTGATCCCGCCGATCAACGGCTCGAATATCCGCCCGGAAGGCCGCGGAATCAAAAGCACACGGCGGGAACGGTTGCGCGAACCGTTCCCGCCGTGTGCCGCCGCATCGGCCTTACCTGCACAATTCCGCGACGATGGCGTTGATCGCCTTGCCGTCGGCTTTGCCCTTCAGCGCGGGCATGATGGCCTTCATGATCTGGCCCTTGTTCTTCGTGGCGATCACATCGGCAAATTCGGCCGTCAGGAACGCCCGGATCTCGTCGTCGGACATCATCTTCGGCGCGTACTCGCAGATCACGTCATAGGCGTACTGGTACTCCGCCTTCAGCTCCGCGCGCTCGTCCGGGCAGGTGTCCAGCTGCTCCCTGGCGGTCTTCTTGGACTTCAGTATCACCTGGTCCACCAGCGCCTCGCCGATATCGTCCCGGGTACCGGCGTCGATGGCGGCCTTCTTCACATCGGCGATCAGCTGGGAAAGCACGGCCTTGCGCTCCTTGTCCCGGGCCTTCATGGCCGCGACCATATCGCCGTGCAGGGTCTCAAATGTCATGGGTTTTTCTCCTTCCTCTGTCTGGCTGTCAGTTCTGCGGCTTGATCAGGCCGGCGATCAGGCTGGCGAAGCCGGAGATCGGCATCGTCTGCAAGAGCACGCGGCCTGGGCCGGTGACGACGGTGTTGAACAGGCCCTCGCCGCCGAACAGCGCGTTCTTCACGCCCTTGATCTGCTGGATCTCCATGTTCACGGTGGCGTCCATCATTGCGAGGTAGCCGGTGTCGATCACCAGCTGCTGGCCGCGCTCCAGGTTGTATTCCACCGTAGAGCCGTCGATCTCGACAAAGGCGATGCCGCTGCCGGAGATCTTCTGCATCACAAAGCCCTCGCCGCCGAACAGGCCCGCGCCGACCTTCTTCTGGAAGTGCACGCTCAGCTCGACGCCCTCGGTGCAGGCCATGAACGACTTTTTCTGGCAGATGATGGGCGCGGCGGGCGTGATCTCAAACGCCTTGATCGCGCCGGGGAACTTGGAGGCAAAGGCGATCATGCCCGGGCCGCCCTTGGCCACATAGTGGTTCTGGAACGCGTTCTCGCCGGACACCATGCGGCCGAACATCTTGCCCAGGCCGCCGCCGGAGGTCTCCATCTGCATATTCGGGCTCATCCAGCTCATCGCACCGGATTCGCAGATCATCCGCTCGCCCTGGTCCAGGCTGCAAATCACGACCGGCATCGGTTCTCCCTTGATCGAATACTTCATCTGAATCCCCTTCCTTTCTTCAATGCACGGATGCGCCGCGCCTGCGTCAGTCTATGCTGGTATGCGATGCCGGCACCCATCCGCGGTTGTCAAAATAATTGATCTGATACCACGTCCGACCGTCGCCGTCCTTCCTGCTGGTGCCGGTATAATCGGCGGTATCCCCCTGGAACAGTATACCGATGATGGCATATTCCTCCCCGGCGTCGCTGCGAACGCTGACATCGCTGTCCGCGCGAATCGACGTGCCCCCGCCCAGGGAAACCGAATGGTCGACGTAGGGCATGCCGTACTGGTCCACCAGATTGCCGTGCAGGCCGGAGATCCATCCGTACTTGTCCGAATCATAGCAGACGTCGTACCAATCGACGCCCCGGCCGTCCGTCTCGATATGCCCGCCCCACTCGTACAGCATGTCGGGGGTCAGCCTGTCGAAGATGTTGTCCCCCAGCCCCGGTTCGCTGCGCACCCAGGTCGGATCCGCGGTCGCCAGCACGTAAAACTGTATCTCATACTCTGCCGTCGCCGCCGTCGCCACGCACAGAAGCGCAAGCACCAGCGCAATGACCCTCCTGGTAATCATCTGACGCGCTCCCCTCTCGATCCGTCGTCTGTATCTGCCGAACGGGAGAATATGCCCCGTTACGAATCGTAGAAGTGCCGGCCATCCCCGGTCACGAGGCGCTCGGTCTGTGGGTATTCGAACGTTTCAGGCTTGTCGACGTTCTCGGCGAGGTAGTCCGCGAATCTCGCCGCGTACCATTTTGCCATACCCAGATTGTGCATCAGGTAATGGCCGCAGTTCTCCGGCGTGGCGCCGGGCACGCTCTGCGCCTCCTCCACCGACCTGAACGCCCTCAGGATCAGATCGCAGATCTCCCGCGGGGGACGACTGCCCTTGAGGATCAGGTAGAAGCCCGTCAGGCAGCCCATGGGGCCCCAGTAGATGATCTCATCCTTCCAGTCGGGATCGTTGCGAAGGAAGGTCGCCACGATGTGCTCCAGGGAATGCATCGCCGCGACGTCGACGACGGGTTCCCGGTTCGGCCTCACGAGCCTCACGTCATAGGTCGTAACCGTGCCGCCCCCGACCGTATCCACCCGGCTGGTGAATATGCCGGGCACGATGGCCCTGTGGTCAACGGAAAAACTGGGTATCAGGTCCATATCAGGTTCTCCTTTCATGGTCATCGGTCGTTTCGCCCTGAAGGATCCAAGTGTTAAGAATTATATCACAAATCCGCATGACTGTCCACATGCTTTCCGCGGGTGATTGCCGGCACGGCATGGGTGGCGTTTTTCGCCTTCAGCTTTTATGCATGGATCGGCGCTTTCCGGACGTTCGGCAGGCCGTCCCCGCTTTTCAATCCCAGTCCAGATAAGCCCCCCGCATCGGCGAGGCCGCCAGCTCGGCAAACAGCCTCAGCACGCCGCTTCTATACTTGGGCGGCCTGGGCTTCCAGCTTTCCCGGCGCGCCTTCAGCGCCGCCTCAATCTCCTCCGGCGGGAGGCGCTTCCCGGCGATGCCCACGATCTCCAGCCGGCGCTTTGGAATGCTCAGGTAGATCAAATCTCCCTCCCTGACCAGCGCGATAGGACCGCCCGCCTGCGCCTCCGGGCTGCAGTGGCCGATCACCGGCCCGGTGGAAGCGCCGGAGAACCTGCCGTCGGTGATCAGCGCGATGGATCTTGCCAGCGCTGGATCCGATGAGATCGCCTCCGTGGTATAGAACATCTCCGGCATGCCGCTGCCCTTGGGACCCTCATAGCGGATGAACACGGCGTCCCCCGGCTGTACCCTGTGATGCAGCACAGCGTCGATGCATTCCTCCTCGCTTTCAAAGGGGCGAGCGGTCAGCACCGCCTCGAACATCTCCGCGGGACATGCGGTGTGCTTGATCACCGCGCCCTCCGGGGCCAGGTTGCCCTTCAGGACCGCCACGGAGCCGTCGGTGCCGATGGCCGAATCATAGGCCCGGATGACGTCGCGCTTCTTCACGTGCAGCCCGCGCCGGACATTGGACGCGTCCAGCAGGCTCTGGCAGCGCTCGTAAAAGCCCTCCGCCTTCAGCGCGTCCAGGTTCTCCCCCAGCGTCCTGCCCGTCACGGTCATGGCGTCCAGGTGCAGGCAGTGCCGGAGCTCCTCCATGATCGCGGGAACGCCGCCGGCGTAGTAGAAGAACTCCGCGGGCCAGCGCCCGGCGGGCCGGATATCGAGCAGGTAGCGCGCGCCGCGGTGCAGCCGGTCAAAGGTCTCCCCGGTGATCTCAATGCCGAATTCATGGGCAAGGGCGGGGATATGGAGCAGGGCGTTGGTGGAGCCGGAGATCGCGGCGTGCACCAGGATCGCGTTTTCAAAGCTCTCCGACGTCACGATGTCCCTGGGCGTCATGTGCGGCGTCCGGGCAAGGCGCACCGCCTGCGCGCCCGCCCGCCGGGCGTATTCCAGCAGATCGTCGCTGTCCGCGGGCAGCAGCGCGCTGCCCGGCAGCGCCAGGCCGAGCGCCTCCGCCATGATCTGCATGGTGGAGGCCGTGCCGATAAAGCTGCATGCGCCGCAGCCCGGGCAGGCGTTCTGCTTGGCCCAATCCAGCTTTTCCCCGGTGATCTCTCCCCGCTCATACATGGCGCTGTACATGCCCAGCTGTTCAAGGGTCAACAGCTCCGGCCCGGCGGCCATCGTGCCTCCGGGAACCACCACGGAGGGAATGTTCAGCCGGGCAAGGCCCATCAGGTTTCCGGGGAGCCCCTTGTCGCAGCTGGCGATGAACACGCCGGCGTCAAAGGGCGTGGCCCTGCCCTGGATCTCGATCATATTGGCGATCATCTCCCGACTGGCCAGGGAATAATTGATGCCGTCGTGCCCCTGGCTCTCGCCGTCGCAGATATCGGTGCAGAAGTACCGCGCGCCATGGCCGCCCGCCTCCCGGATTCCCCGCCTCGCCTGTTCGACCAGCCGATCCAGGTGGCCCGAGCCGGGATGGCTGTCGCCATAGGTGCTCTCTATGAACACCTGTACCTTGTCCAGGTCCTCCTTGTTCCAGCCCGTGCCGATCCGCAGGGGATCCAGCTCCGGCGCAATTCGCCTTATCTCCTGGCTGGGCAGCATTGCGATCACTCCCTTCTCGCGTTGGGTCGCTTTTCCGTGTTTTTCTTCAAACAAGGGCCGCTCGCGCGGTCCGGGAAATCACTTCACATACAGCGTCAGTGCGTCCAGCTGGTTGCCGCCTTCGCAGGGCTGGGTGCGGGCCTCGTCCAGGATGCGCTCGGCAAGGCTGTCTCCGCGCACGACCGGGAAGGAGGCGCCGCGGGATAAACGCTCAAGCCCTTTTATCCCCGCGCGGTGTTTTTTTCCAGGCGCTTCGCGCACAGCGGGAAGAGGAAGGTAACATACAGGATCTGAACGAAGCAGGAGCCCATCGTCCCCGCCGCCCCGGGCAGCAGGCCCTTGACGAAGGGCACGAGGATCAGGCTGACCGCGTAATAGCTCAGCAGGCCCGTCGTCACCCTGGTCACCCTCTGAAGCATGGAAATGTCGGTGGAAAACCCGACAAAGCGCCGCTCGAGGACCCACCCGACCAGGAAGGCGCCGCACCAGCCGACGCCCTTGAACGTATCGTTGGCCATCTTTGCGCCGTCCACCAGCAGCTTGCCCTCCGCGTCATAGTCCTCGGGATAGGACTTTACGGCGGCGTACACCGCCACCGCGACGGCCAGCGCGACGCCGATCCCCGCCATGAGGATATCCTTGTCAGGGTGCGCCGCGACCCACTTCATCAGCCTGACCGTCAGCGCCATCACAAGCATGCCGACCAGGAGCCCTGCCAGGGTGTCCTGCGGGGTATGCGCGCCCAGATAATTGCGGCTGAACGCGACCAGCACGACGATGATGCCCAACGTGATCCGCAGCGCCCGGGAAAGGTCCTTGCGCACGGCCCCGCCGCCGAAGACCGTCGCGGCGTTCATGGTGTGCCCACTGGGAAAGGAATAGCCCGTGGCCGTGGTGATCGAATTGCCATAGGGCACGATGCGCGCGTCGCGTATCCAGGGCCGATAGGCGCAGGCCGTCACCTTCAATACGCCGTTCGCCAGCCGGTTGCCGCTCCAGCCCATGAGAAGATAGCTGCCGAAATCCTTGCTGACCGCTCAATAGCTGATCGCCATGATGACGATGGCCGTGTTCAGTTCTCCAAGAAAGGTCATCTTTGACAGAAAATCCGCCAAAAAAGCCCCTGCGCCGTTTCTGAATTCCTGCAGCGCCAACAGAATGCCGAAATCCATCTTTTCCCCTCTTTTGCAACAATATCCTGTTACATTTTACGTAAAGCATAACAATAAGTCAACAGAAATTGTGTGAAAAGGATACCGACCGGAGAAAAAGTGGACGGATGCATAAGTCCCGTCCACTTTTTTCTTTCACTTGCAGGCCATATAGACATCCATGCTTTCCCCGTCGGTTTCAAAGCAGGGTATGACCTCATTCTCTACATGCACCAGGCCGTTCGTCCTCATGTAATCTCCCAGGGTATGATAGGCTCCCGGAATCGTGGAAAAGGGCTTGTCGAAGGGCCGTTCGATGTGGATCGCCGCATACCGGTGTGCGGCCTGCTCCTTGACTTCCAGCCCCTCCGGGGTCAGTCCCTCCGGCAGTATCCACGCGGCTGTATATCCATGCATCCTGAACACATTGATCTGCTCGACGGACAGCCTGGGGAAATCCCATCCGATCACCTTTGGGTTCTCAATTCCGTGATCCCTTGCATATTTGTATACTCTGTCCATTGCGTCGCTCTCCGGCTCCGTGCTGATGACGGTATGCTCCACATACCGGAACCCCGGGACCACTTCGACGCGGAGATTCGTGTAGGCGCTGTTGCGCTGGTCCATCTCCTCCCTGAACAGATCGTCCAGGGAGCAGTTGAACAACTTGCAGAGCTCAAGCGCTTTATCCATCTCGGGATTCGCCGTGTCCATCTCCCATTTTGAAATCGTCTGGCGGCTGACGTTCAGCTTTTCCGCCAGCGCCTCCTGCGTCATGCCCGCGCTGAGCTGGCGAAGATATTGAAGGTTCTTTCCAAAGCTCATGATTGCCCTCCTTCGAAGCGTTCCTCATGGTTTCTAGGGTGTGTTTCTAACGCAGGTTTACTGGCGGTAAATCAAGGGAAACCAACGCAGAAATGCAGTCAAAGACGCCGAAAATGCGCTTCAGGCATTTTAGAAACACGCCCTAAATGTTCTTTGCTCCGCGGCGCATGGATAGACTACCAGAAAACGCCTTCATTTGCCACCAACCTGCGATTGCGCTTTATCAGCATATCGCAACCTGTGGTTGCGCCTGCCTTAGAAGGGATCAGTCCCGGCTTTACACAGGAGAATATGGAGGGCGATCACGCGGTCAATGGCGCGCTCTATCTGAGTCCAGAACACACAGGGGCGGTTCCCCGTGTTCATCCTTCTCTGCAACACACGGGGATGATCCTTCGGGTTCTTCTTTTCCATATACAAAACAAGCCGAACCTGTCGGTTCGACTCTCTGGTGGTCTGGGCAGGACTCGTACCTGTGGTCTCGCAAGGCGACAAACCCTCTGGGTTTGTCGGTTCGGCTTCGCCGAACTGCCGCGGCTGATCTGAAGGATCAGGCGCGGCAGCTGTTGCTCGGTCAACTTCGCAATGGTCGCCTCGCCGCGCTGCCGCTTGCGACGCTCCCTTGCTCAGTACGCCTCCGCCTCGCTGCATCCCGCACTGCGGGCGCTCGGCAAGGCGACAAGCCCTTTGGGTTTGTCGGTTCGGCTTCGCCGAACTGTCGACGCCTGATCTGAAAGATCATGCGTCGGCACCTTCCGCGCCCCATCGATGTGAACGATGTGCTCTGCCAAAGTGGCTCCTCTGCATGGAAACAGCATGAGTCAAGGAACCTGTCCCCGGCGACTCTAGAGTGTGTTTCTAAATAAGGCGATTTCCCGCAGGTTTACTGGCGGTAAATCAAGGGGAATCAACGCAGAAATGCAGCCAAAGACGCCGAAAATGCGCTTCAGGTATTTTGGAAACACACTCTAAACCTTATGTCACGGGGACGATCTCTTTGGCAAATCATTCACGCCGCCCCTTCGAAATTGATTACCCTTATCTCCTGCATCAGCTGCTTGGCCTCGTCAATAATCTTCTCAATCCTCTGCACGACATCGCCAGTATAGAAGATTTCATCACATTCCTCGCACTTGTAGCAGGGAATATTACGAATGACCAGCAGGCCGAAGCCCAACTCGATCGCCTCGGAGGTCACGCTCTTATAGGCAGTCTTTCCACATCTCATACACTTCATTTAGCTTCCTCCTTCCGCGTCTTCCAATCCGCCTCCCACTTTTCCGGGCTGGGTGCATAAGCGGTTATGATGTACAGCAGATCATCGTCAATGCTGGCCACCACATGCAGCACACGTTCCCCGGAATAACCGAGTATCAAGCAACTGGGGAAAGGTATATCATCGGGATACTGTTCAATGATTTCTCCCGTTCTGAATACAAACTGTATATCTTCGATGTTGATTCCTCGCTCGGCAAAGCGCTTCCGGCTGTGCTGCGTCAATACCATAGCTTCCGGCCTGTTCAACCGTAGGAACTGTTCGATAGAATACATCCCGTCCTCCAATCTATTATATACGAAACGAGCCGAACCTTTCGGTTCGGCTCTCTGGTGGTCGCAACAGGACTCGAACCTGTGGTCTCGCTGCGCTCCGCTTGCTTCGGTCAACTTCGCAATGGTCGCCTCGCGGCGCTCTCGCTTGCGACGCTCCCTTGCTCAGTACGCCTCCGCCTCGCTGCATCCCGCACTGCGGGCGCTCGGCAAGGCGGCAAACCCTTTGGGTTTGTCGGTTCGGCTTTGCCGAACTGTCGACGCCTGATCTGAAAGATCATGCGCCGACACCTTCCGCGCCCCATTGATGTGAACGATGTGCTCTACCCAAACGTCCAATGTACATGACAGTTTAGGGTAGATCTCGCCCATAAGATCGGCATCCCGTATGCTGATTCCGTCGCATGCCATATTGTTGATAGCCCAATTATACCACAGCGACCCGACCCGATGCAATAGAGAATCCTGACTCAGCAAAACACAAAA
>CACYWI010000025.1:14139-16229 GCA_902778045.1 uncultured Eubacteriales bacterium | reverse complement strand
GTGGAGGTGCTGCCCGCGCCGAAGTCCATCTCCCTGGACATCAAGGACCGCATGATGGGCCTGGGCGGCACGTACCTGCTGCGCGTCACCCCAAGCCCCTGGCAGAGCTATACCACGCTCACCTTCACCAGCAGCGACAAGGGCGTCGCCACCGTGGACGAGAACGGCAGGATCAGCGCCGTTGCCCCCGGCAAGTGCACCATCACCGTGAAGACCCACAACGGCAAGAAGGCCAGCTGCGCGATCACGGTGAAGAATGTGAAGGAGTTTTGATCAGGGATTAGGGATTAGGGAACAGGGATTAGGGAACAGGGATTAGGCAATAGGAATACCCAAGGGAACAGGAATAGCGGCTGCGCGCGGCAAAAAAGCCTTCCCCTTTGGGGAAGGTGCCGAACGCAGTGAGGCGGATGAGGTCGAAATCGCACAGCAAATCGCGGTACGGATCCGACCTCATCCGTCTCGCCGCTTCGCTGCGATCCACCTTCCCCAAAGGGGAAGGCTAAGGATGCGGCAGCCACTATTCCTGTTCCCTGTTCCCTATTCCCTGTTCCCTGTTCCCCTCTCCCACGTCTCGTTCCCCTGATCGTCCATCCGCACGATCCAGTCGCCCAGGAAGGTATCGTACTCGCCGGGGGCGATGTCCCGCTTTTCGCAGTGGTCGGGGTCGAAGGTGGGGTCGGCGGGGTCGATGGGATAATAGAACGCCGCGGCGGTGCGCTCGTCGCCGAACAGGCCCTCCTCGGTGCCGGTCAGGGCCAGCACCGTGCCGCTCTGGGAGACGCCGTTGAACCAGTAGTGCTCCTTCGATACCGTTTGCAGGTCGCCGCCGTCCAGGTCCATGGACACGGTGGCCTTTTTGTCCTCGTCCCAGCAGTACAGGCGCCCGTTCAGCACGATGTAGCCCAGGCCGCAGCCGCCGTCCTCGGGATCGTAATTCTCCGTCAGCCGCCGGGCGGGCAGCTGGCCGTCCGCGCCGGGGCGGAGGGCGTCCAGCGCCACGATGCCGCCGTCCGCCACGAACAGCCTGCCTTCGGCGTACACCATAGATCCGGAGTCCTCGCCGTTTTGGATGTCCCGCTTGGCGCGGTACACCAGCCGGGGCCGAAGCTCATCCGGCCCCGTGACCCATACGCCCTGCGCCGTGGCCAGGTACAGCTGGCCGCCCACCGGCAGCACGTCCTTGATCCAGGTCCTGTCCTCGGTGCCCGCCAGCCCGGCCGCCGTCCAAATCGCAGCGCCAGAAGCCGTTGTCGCCGTCGACCAGCAGCAGGCCGTCCCCAAGGTCGAACAGCCTCATGTCCTTGTGGTCGAAGTCGTCGATCAGCATCACAGCCCGCTCCGGCTGGCCCGCGGGATAAGCGAACAGGCTGTAGTGGCCGAGGATGCCCCAGCCCCAGCTGTCGTCGATGCCCCGCAGCTCGTAGACCACATCCCCGGCCAGCAGCCGCCAGCCGGCGCCCGACAGCCACGCCCGGGTGGTATCCATGCAGGAATTGTAGGTCGCCGGGTCGTCGTGGGGCGTGGCGTGGACGGGCAGCCCGAAGTCCGGTCCGAAGCAGAAGGACGGCGCGGGCAGCGACGGCTGCGGCGCGTCCGGCGTCACCCGGAATTCCAGCCAGGTGTACACGTTGCGGTCCTCCTGCTCCACCCAGGTCACGTCCGCCAGCACCCGGTACAGGCCCTCCCGCAGCGCGCCGAAGCCCTCGATGGGCCACACCTGGCTCACACGGTCGCAGAACCAGCCGGGGCTCCCGCGCTTCTCGTCGCCGTCCACCCGGCCCCACAGGGTCGAATCGCCCAGCGGGTACCACATGCCGTCGTGCAGCCACTGGACGGACAGTCGGTTCCAGTAGCTGGCCACGCCGCCCCCGGGCCGGGTCAACACCCAGGCGATGAAGGGCGTGCCCACCGGATAGGCGTCCGCGGTCAGCTCCATTACGGTGCCGTCGGGCAGGGTGGCCTTGGAGACAGGCGCGTAGTCCGGCTCCGACTGCGCGGGGTCCGCCGGCTCGCCGTGGTCCGTGCGCCACACCGGCGCCTCGTAGGCGCTGAAGGCGATCTTCTGCCGCAGGGCGTAGACCTCGCCC
>CACYWI010000025.1:0-14102 GCA_902778045.1 uncultured Eubacteriales bacterium | reverse complement strand
GAGGCCGGGGTCGTCCGGGTCGTCTGGGTCGCAGTAGTGCAGCCGCAGCACCAGCGTGTACAGGCTGCCGTCCCGGATCACGGTCTCGCCCTGGTCGGCCATGCCGTCGTCCCTCTGCCAGATGACCTCGCCGGAGGATTTGACCGGCGACAGGGTCAGCGTCGTCTCCCGGCATTCCGCGCCCTCTGCCGACAGGATGATGCCCGCCGGATAGACGTCGATTTGAAGCTCCGCCCGCCACAGCCGCAGGGGCAGCTCAAGGCGCTCCCCCACGCCGCCCTCGGGCCGCACCGCCAGGTACCAGGCCGCGCCCAGGTGGCGGCAGCTCATCAGCAGGCCGTCTCCGGCGTATTCGGGCACGAGGGCCTCGGCCCGCTGGCTCGAGCCGGCCGCCTGCCCCTCCAGCAGGCGGACGTAGTCGCGCCCGTGCACCAGCCGCGCCAGGTCCTCGTCGTCGGTGCCGCCCAGGTGGATCAGCGCGTCCGGGATCTCCCCTGGCTGCGTCCCCTCCGCCAGCGTCCGCCGGAGCCAGGCGTCCGACAATCGCACGATGGCCGTGCCGCCCCGCTCGAAGCACTGGAGGTCCGGCTGCTCCCCGTCCTCCGCCACGCAGGCCTGGCAGGGATAGTATTCCGACGCCGGCCCGTGGCTCTCCAGCAGGTTCTTCGCCGCCAGGGCGCACTTTTCCGTGGCGTGATAGCGCAGGGTCATATCGTCGTCCACCCAGATCGCGCCTTCGGCCAGCGCATGGCCGCACAGCAGTGCCGCGCAGGCCAGCAGGACCAGCAGCTTCTTCATACAGACACCACCCTTCGATATACAGACGTTCGGCGGGGCGAAAAGGTGCGGGCGCTCAGCGATTTTTCCGCAGCGCGAACACGCCGGTGAGCATCAGCGCCGGGAAGATCGCCGCGGCGAGGATGCCCGGCTTCAGGTTGTCGCCCAGCGCGCTGGACACGAAGCCCACCAGCGTCGGCCCGCTTGAGCAGCCCACGTCGCCGCCCAGGGCCAGCAGCGCGAACAGCGCGGTGCCGCCCCGGCGCAGGCTCGCCGCAGCCTTGCTGAAGGTGCCGGGCCACATGATGCCCACGGACAGGCCGCAAACGGCGCAGGCCGCCAGGTTCACCACCGGCGAGGGGATCAGCGATATGCACAGGTAGCAGGTCACGCACAGCGCGGCGCTGCCCGCCATGAATCTATCCAGGTCGATGCGCTCGCCCTTCTTGCCGTAGAACGCCCGGGACGCGCCCATCAGGATCGCGAAGGCCATGGGCCCGGCCAGGTCGCCCACGGTCTTGGCGACGCCCAGGCCCTTCTCGGCGAAGGTGGATGCCCATTGGCTGACGGCCTGCTCGCTGGCCCCGGCGCAGATCATCATCACCATCAGCACCCAGAAGGCCTTCATGCCCAGCAGCTCGCGGATGGTATAGCCCTTCTCCCCCTCGGCCACCAGCGGCGCGATGGGCACCCGGGTGAAGGCGAACAGGTTGCAAAGCGGTACCAGTGCCCACACCAGCGCCATGATCCGCCAGTTCCCGATGCCGAACAGCCGGAAGAACGCCGTGGAGAGCAGCACCACGCCTACGTGCCCCCAGCAATAGAACGAGTGCAGCATGCTCATGGCCTTCTCCTTGTTTTCGGAGGGGCAGGCCTCCACCACCGGGCTGACCAGCACCTCCAGCAGGCCCCCGCCCACGGCGTACACGATCACGCAGACCAGTATACCGATAAACGGGTCCGGCAGCGCGCCGGGCAGCACGGTCAGCAGCGCCAGCCCCGCCGCCGACAGCGCGTGGGCCAGCACCAGCGCGGCGCGGTAGCCGATCCTGTCCACGAACAGCGCCGACAGCAGATCCACCAGCAGCTGCACGCCGAAGTTCAGCGTCACCAGCAGCGTGATCCTCGAAAGCGGTATGCCGAAGCTGCGCTGGAACGTGAGAAACAGCAGCGGCACGAAGTTGTTCACGATGGCCTGCACGATGTAGCCCACGAAACAGGCGGTCATCGTGCGATTGTAAGCGTTTTTCATGGGCATTCGCTGCCTTTCCAGGAGATTTGCGGTTCCGACAAGGCTTATTATATCGCTCGCTGCCGACCTGCGCAAGGCCGATTTCAGCGGCGGCAAAAAGAATCGACGGCCAAGCGGGCCGTCGAAAGGCGTAGGAGCTGACGCAATCGCCGCGTCACCCATCCGTCTCCGGCGTCGGGGCGGCGAACTGCTTGCGATAGGCGTCCGGGGACATGCCGGCGTACTTCTTGAACACCTTCGTAAAGTAGGTATTGTTCTCAAAGCCGAGGGACTCCGACACCTGGTAAACCAGGCAGTTGGCGCGCAGCAGCTCCTTGGCCTTCTCCACCTTTCGGATGTTCACATAGGTCACGAAGTTCTCGCCCATCTCCTTCTTGAAGTAGGAGCTCAGGTAGTTTTCAGAGATGCCGATGTGCTTCGCCACGGCAGAAAGCTGTATCGGCTGGGCGATATTGCCGTCGATGTAGGCAAACACGCTGTGCAATATATCGCTGCTCTGGCTCTTGTGCCGGATGAAGAACGTATGGACAAACGCGCGCGCAAAGTCGTCGAACCACCTTTCGATCATCCGCAGGCTGTTCATGGCCAGCAGCGTCCGGTAGTGATAGTTTTCGCCGTTGACAAGCACATCCTCGATGTTGCCGCGCAGGCGCTGCGCCGTGGCTGAAAACAGCCCCAGGATATCCATGAGCATGCGCTTGAGCAGGTTCACAGCCAGCATGTCATGGCTGCGAAGGGTGTCGAAAAAGGCGGAGACGGCCTCGAGAACATCCCCCTCGTCCATGGACGAAAGGGCCAGCTTCAGCCGCCCGCACAGCATGCCAAAGTCGAAATCCGGCGCGGTGGCCGCGGGCACCGGCCGGTCGAGGCGCAGCACGCGCTCCGGGCGGTCGTAGCAGGCGAACAGGTTCGCGCCTTCCACGCAGATCAGCGCCTGGTTCAGCGCGGCCAGCCCGTCGATACAACCCTCCCACACGCCGAGGGTGACCCTGGCGTTCCACAGCGCCTCCAGGCCGCCGCAAAGGGCTTCACAGGCCTCACTGCTCTGGGTCTTGCGGAGCAGCAGGTACAGCCCGTGCTCGCCCCGGGTGACGACGCAGACCCCGCCCTTCACCTGGGCAAACAGCGGCGGGCGCTGTCCCTCGAGGTTGGACAGCTGCGGCACGGCGCGATCGGCCACAACGCTGATGACGCAGCCGTAGGGCCGCGCAAAGAATACGCTGTCCGCGTTCTTCAGCAGAGAATCATAGGAAACACGTCGCAGCCGGGGCTCGTCGGGTTCCGCAGGCGCGTCGGATTGCGTGCCCATCGCCTGCTTGCAGCGCAGCAGTACGTCGGTCAGGGCCTCAGCGGACAAGTTCAGCTTGCGCAGAAAGTCGAAGGCCCCCAGCCGCATGATCTCCTTCACCGTGGTGAAATCATCGTTGCAGCTGATCACGATGGTCTGACAAGGCAGCCCGCTTTCCACGATATGGCGCTGTATCTCGATGCCGTTGATCTCCGGGATATTCAGGTCAAGGACCACCACCTGCGGGTGCAGGGCACGGATCCTCTCCAGCGCTTCCGGGCCTGTCTTTGCATCCTCCAGCAGGGAAAAGCCCAGCGCCTCCCAGTCGACCAGCTGGTGCAGCCCCAGTCTGGCCAGCACCTCGTCTTCAACGATCAGCGTCTTCAGCATCCAGTGAAACCTCCTTCCTCGGCAGATGAACGACGACCTCAAACCCCGATTCCTGGCGCTCATCAAAGGTCAGGCCGAATTCCGGCCCGTACAGCATGTTCAGCCGCGCGTTGATATTGTACAGCCCGATGCCCGTGAACTGCTTGCGACTGTGGGTCTGCTCCCGCAGCGCCCGCCGCACGCTTTCGATGTCGTCGCACCGGGCGTTGTTGAACACGCTGATCTGGATCGCGCTGTCCGTGGCTTCGGCGCTGACGACGATCTGCCCCGCCTGTTTGTCCAGCACGCCATGGAGGATGGCATTTTCCACCAGCGGCTGCAGTGTGAAGGTGGGGATCTCGCACATATACAGCTCGAACGGTATGTTTTCGGTGTATTGGAAATGATAGCCAAACCGCATCCGCATGATCTTCACATAGCTGGACAGCAGCTGGACCTCCCGTGCGATGAAGGTGATGTCGCTCTTGTTGTCGTACACGGATTGCAGGATGTCCCCGAGGGCCTCCAGTGCCTCAACAGTGAGTGCCGGCTCAGCCTCGGCGGCCAGGTACCGGATGGAATTGACCGTGTTGCAGATAAAGTGAGGCGAGATCTGGCTCATCAGCATCTCGTAGTAGGTCTCCTCGCGCAGTCGTGTCTCCTCACGCACCTGCTCCAGCAGCTGCTGGACCCGCGCCCATGCGTGATTGTAGCTTTCCGCCAGCTTGTTCAGCTCCAGCAGCGAGGACCGTGTGTCCATGGGCGATACGGGCGTCTCCGGGCTGTTGTCCATCGATTCAGCCATGGCCGTGATCGGGCGCGTGATCCTGCCCGCCAGCTTGCCGAAGACCAGCAGTATGAGCATCGCCAGCCCCACCACCGCGCAGAGCATGATCGTCATGACATGGCGGTTCGCCGCAAAAAGCGCTTCGGTGGGCTGCAGGCATACCAACAGGTTCGGCGAATTCGACAGTCGCGTCACCCGGTAGTAGTCGCCGGCCTTCGATGTGCCTGTAGCGCTCTGCCCCGGCGAAAGCGACAGGAGCTGTGGTATGCCCTCGATTTCGCCGAACCGTCGATCCGCGTCGGGGCCGCTGTACATTTGCAGCACGCCGTCCTGATCCACGATGCACAGCGCCGTATCCTTCACGGCCGCATTGAGGTAGGATTGCCATATCTTGTCGCTGGAGATCTGTACCAGCACCGCCCCCAGCACATCGCCGGAATAATCCATGATGCTGCGGGCGTAGTACAGCGCGTCGTTGTCCTGCGGGACGCGCCGATAGGCCGGGTTCTCCTGGAACACCACGCCGATGTCCGGGGTATAGACGGGCCGCCGGGCGCTATCCTGGGCGCGCAGGTACCAGTCCTCCCGTACATAGTCCTGCCGGGCCTCGCCCATCTGGGTGTAATGAATGATATAGTTGTTCCGGGTCAGCAGGATCAACTTGCCGCTGACGGCGTTCATGATAGAGCTCTCTACATCCTCCACCTGCTGGGACAGCCGGCGCAGGGCGACATACCACTCATAGTCGTCCAAACCGGAGCGATTGACGGTGCGCATGTCCGCAAGCAGCTGCTGGTTCACCAGCAGCTTGCTGGTGGCATAGTTCACGATCTCCACCAGCTGGTCGATGTTGGTCGCCAGCTGCGCCGCATAGGTCTCGTTGGCGGTCAGCGTCTGGCGGCGCATGTAGACGCCCGCCTGAGCGCTGAGCAGCACGATGATCACGAACAACGGCAAAATGACATAGAGGCTTACATAGCGCACCAGCTTTTTCCGTATTCCAACCGGCTTAAAGCCCTTCTTCATGTCATTTCCCTCCACCAAAGCCGCCGGCAGGTTCGGCGCTCTGGGCTGTGAACGAAGCCATCTTCCCTGCCCTGATTATAACAGGATGCGCCGCGAAATGCAACGCGCCCCGCGTCCGCCGCACCGCCGGATCGCGGCAGCTGGCGGTGCGGGGCGCAGTGGTCCGGTCAGCGCATGCTGGCGAAATCGGGAATATCCACGACCACGCCGCCCTGCATGGCGGATTCGTGAGCGCAGATGCCCGTGCCCGTCCAGTACGCGCCCATGATATCATCCAGCACAGCAGGCCGCTCCTCGAGGATCGAGCGCACGAACTCATGCACCAGGTGGGGGTGCGAGCCACCGTGGCCACCGCCCTGCTTGAAGGACAGGTGGGTGTTCTTGTTATTGTACACGCCGGTGCGGGTAAAGTGGCGGATCTCCTCCGGCAACCGGTCCGCGTAGTCAGGCACCTCAATGCGCTCCTCCAGGATCTCGCCGCCCCTGTGATACGTGGTCTTTTCACCGTCCTGGAAGGAAGTCATGCCCAGCGCGCCGGTGCGCGTATACAGCACCGGGCCTTCATGAGCCAGTTGCTGCCACTCGAAGCTCATGTTCTCGCCATAGATGCGGAAGCACTCGGAATAACTGCGGGCCACGCCGTACAGGAAGCGCTCCATCTCGATGGTCACATCGCTGTCCTGCAGCGTGATAAAGGCGGATTCAAAGGCATAGGGGCAGCCGTAGCGGGCGGCGTACCTGTCGTTGATGCGCCCCGAGCCCCGGGCATACACCCGCAGCGGCAGGTGCCCGGCCAACTGCAGGCACGGCGCCACGGCATGGGTGGGGTGCATCAGCGGCGGGAAGCCCTCCCAATACTCGGGCCAGCCCTCCATGTCCTGGTAGTGAGCACAGCTCATGTACTGCAGCCTGCCCAGCTTCCCGGAATCGTACAGCTCCTTCATGTACAAAAACTCCCGCTGGAAGATGGTGGTCTCCATGAACATGTAGTTCTTGCCGGCGGCCTTGCGCGCGGCGATGATGGCCTTCAGCTCGTCGATGGACATGCCCATGGGGATGGTGCAGCCGCAGTGCTTGCCCGCCTCCAGTACCCGGATGGACAGCGGCGCGTGGGTCGCCGGGGGCGTGACCAGATGCACCGCGTCGATGGCAGGATTGTCCAGGATCGTCTGGATATCCGTGGTGCAGTGGTCCTCGGGCACGCTGTAGCGCTCCATCGCCAGCTTCAGCAGGGCCTCGTTCTTTTCGCACACATACACCTCGCCCACGTCCGGATGCTCCATATAAATGGGAACAAACTCCAGCCCGAAGCTGAGGCCCACCAGGCAAACATTCACCTTTTTCATTCAAACGCCTCCTTTATCTTCATACGGGGCACTCGCCTCCATAATGGTGGCTACATTATAAGATAAGCCGGCTGAAATCAGAATAAAAAATAATACTGTCTTAACATAAATGATTGTTACGAAAGGGCATGCACCCCCGCCGCTTGCCATATTTACCGCGATTCAAGGCAAAAAACCGGAAAATACGGCATCAGCACCCCCTTCCAACCCTCGCGCCAGCTTTCCAATCCTCACAAAATTTACATTATAATCCGTGGTTTTCGCCATTCTTTTCCCCCTGGTTCTGCGCTTTAATATATATAACAAGCCCTTGCGGGCGAAAAGAAAGGATGTTGAATCATGAAGAGGTTTCTGGCACTGTTGTTGACCGTGGCAATGCTGGCCGCCCTGTTCTGCGTGGCGGCGACCGCCGAGGAATTGAGCGGCGAGCTGGTCATCTCCGTACTGGCCGATTGGCCCGATGAAACGACCGAGCGCGGCAAGGCCTTCATGGACGCGGTTCGAGCCTATGAGGAAGCCCATCCCGGCGTAACGATCACCCCCCAGGCATCCAGCCAGCAGGACATCAAGGAATCCTTCCAGACAGCGGCGCTGGCCGGCGGCGGCCCGGACGTGGTCATCATGGACAACAGCGGCCACGCCATCGACCTGGCGGCCATGGGCCTGCTGCTGCCGTTGAACAACTTCATCTCCGATGAGGAGCTGGAGGCTACCTACCAGCCCGGCCCGCTGAACTCCGGCAAGTTCGAGGGCGTATACTACTCGGTGCCCTGGTACATGGACTGCTGCGGCCTGTACTGCAACAACGATTACCTGGAGGCCTGCGGCCTGTCCGTCCCCGAGACCTGGGCAGATCTGGAGAACTGCCTGGCGGTGCTGAAGGAGAACGGCTATGGCGGCATCATCACCTACCGCAGCGCCTACGCCTTCTATTCCTTCTTCTACCAGAATGAATGCCCGGTCATCGACACCACCGGCGAGATACCGGAGGTCGTGATCGACAACGAGGCCGGCACCGAGGCCTGGAACTTCATCTGCAAGCTGATCACCGAGGATAACGGCCTGGTGGAGAGCTTCAAGGAAGCGAACACCTGGGACAAGGTGTACGAGAGCTTTGCCAACGGCGAGGCGACCTTCCTGCTTGGCGGCGACTGGTGCAAGAGTGGCATCAACGGCGTGGGCACGGAGGTGAACTACACCATCACCGACATGGTCGAGGGCAAGACCCGCGCCACCATACTGGGCGGCTGGACCTGGAACATCAACGTGAACACCAAGTATCCCGAGCTGGCCTATGACTTCTGCCGCTACATCAGCTCCCCGGAGACCTACAGCGTGCTGAAGGCGGCCGGCAAGCACTCCGCCCGCACCGATTGGGACGTGGCCGCCGGCTTGTCCGAGGAGAACCAGGACCTGGTGGTACTGGGCGAACAGTTCCCCTACACCATGGCCCGTCCCGCGATCATCAACGAGAAGACCGTGGACGAGATTATCACCAACGCCATACTGACCGTGGTGTACGGTCAGGCCAACGCCGAGGACTCCCTGGCTGCGCTGGCCCAGGAGCTGCGGGACAACATCGTCTCCAACTACGGGGCGTAAAAACTCCGGAGAGCGGCGAATACCCCGCCTGAAGGTTCCCCAACTATGACCCTCCAAAGGCTCTGAGCGATCGGAGCCTTTGGAGCTATCGGAGGAGATGATCCCGACATGACACGCGCGTCCAGCCGGAAGACGGCGCAGCCGGGCCGGCGCAGGAACTGGCCCGGCTATCTGATGATCGCCCCGGCGGTCATCGCCGTGCTCGCCCTGAACATCTACCCGCTGTTCAGGGGCATTGCGCTGAGCTTTACCCACTACAACCTGGTGCGGCCGAACACGCCGATCTTCAACACCTTCGCGGGGCTTTCCAACTACACAAAAATCTTTTCGGATGCGAAGTTCCTGCAATCCATCGGAAACACGGTCAAGTGGACCGCCGTGAACCTGGCCGCCCAGCTCGTATTCGCCATGCTGCTGGCCCTGGTGCTGAACAAGAGGCTGCGGGGACGATCGTTCTTCCGGACCATGAGCCTGGTACCCTGGGCGGTGCCCCACTCCATCGCGGCAATGACCTTTACGTTCCTGTTCAATGCCAATGTGGGCATCATCAACATACTGGCCGTAAAGCTCGGCCTGCTCAGCGAGCCGGTGTCCTGGCTCGGAAACACGCAATCGGCGTTCTGGTGCGTGGCCTTCGTGGCCATCTGGAAGGGCATCCCCTTTCAGATGATCTTCATACTGGCGGCGCTGCAGGCCATTTCAAGCGAGATCTACGAAAGCGCCGAGGTAGACGGCGCCAACCAGTGGCAGCAGTTCTGGCGGATCACGCTGCCCATCATCAAGGAGCCTCTGGCCATCGCCACGATCCTGAACCTGATCGGCATCGTATCCTGCTTCAATACCATCTGGCTGATGACGGAGGGCGGCCCGCTGTATAGCTCGGAGATCATCTACACCTACGCCTATCGCCAGGGCTTTATCGTACATGACCTGGGCACGGCCTCGGCGGCGTCGATGGTGCTGTTCGTGATCATGATGTTGATATCCACCGTCTATCTCAGGCTTGCGCGCGGCGATCGGGGGGTGAGCGCATGAAAGTGAAACCGTCAAGGCACGACAGGGCCTCCTTCATCGCCTACGCCTTCGCGATCATCATGGTGGTCGTCGCCCTTTCCCCGTTCATCTATGTGGTGCTGACTGCGCTCAAGCAGCCGGAGCAGATCTACAATCCCTCCGAGATCATTCCCACCCATGTGACGCTGGAAAACTTCAAGGGCGTGCTGTTTCACTCCCGCTTCCTGCGGTATTTCGCCAACAGCATATTCATCACGCTGGTGACGATGCTCATCAGCATGGTTCTGGCCGTGCTGGCAGCCTACGGACTGACGCGCTACCGCCTGTTCGGGGCCGACACGATCAAGCTGACGGTGCTGATGACCCGCATGTTCCCGGGCATACTGCTGTGCCTGCCCTTCTATATCATCATGAAGCATCTGGGGTTGATCGACTCCTACGTGGGACTGGTGGCCATGTACATCTCCTTCACGCTGCCGTTCGCCATCTGGAACCTGTGCGCCACGTTCTCGCAGCTGCCATGGGAGCTGGAGGAGGCCGCGCTCATCGACGGCTGCACACGCTTTTCCGCCTTCTTCAGAGTGATGATCCATGTGGCAAAGCCCGGCCTGATGGTCACCGCGCTGTTCAGCTTCATGAACACCTGGGACGAGTACATGTTCGCCATGGTATTCATCAACACGACGGTCAAGAAAACGCTCCAGGTGGGCATGAAGGACTTCATCGGCCAGTATTCCACCGACTGGGGCCTGCTGATGGCGGCCGTGACCCTGAGCCTGATCCCGGTGTTCATATTCTTCGCCGTGGTGCAAAAGCACCTGGTCATCGGGCTTTCAGCCGGTGCGGTGAAGGGATGACCCGGCATCGACCTGTAAACGGGGCCGCGAGCCCGGCGCGCAAGCGCCTGCCCGCGGGCCTGTTTCGCGTATCTCGCCCCCTGTCCTCCCGGGCAGGGGATTTGTTTAACTTGCGTTGATGTTGGAATTGGAATATAATGAACAGAGCGGAGTGAATCAAGCGCCCGACCGCAGGGAGGGCTGAAGGCGCAAGCGCAGCGAAGCAAGACGCGCCTGAAACCCGCGGCCGAGCGAAGCGAAAGACGCGGGGTGAGAACCCAGATTGCCACGTCGGCCAGCCTGACGGCTGTCCTCCTCGCAATGACATGGGCAGGACCGCGACGCGCCTCCCCGAACGGTATCATTGCGAGGAGCCCAGCGACGTGGCAATCCGGTCTCCCGGCTGACTTCATCCCCACTCCCCACACTCTCCAAGGAGGCAAGCCCTTGATCAGCTATATCGACGAATTCTTCCGCGACCCGAAGGGGATGCTGATATTCTTCCTGCTGGCGTTCCCGGGGCGGATACTGGCCCTGTCGCTGCACGAGTACGCCCACGCCTGGGTGGCCAACCGCTGCGGCGACAACACGGCGAAGATGCTGGGCCGCCTGACCGTCAACCCGATGAAGCACCTGGACCCGCTGGGCACGGTGCTGATGCTGGTGGTGGGCTTCGGCTGGGCGCGGCCCGTGCCGGTGAACCCCCGGAACTACCGCAACTACCGCAGGGACGACCTGAAGGTGTCCGTGGCGGGCGTGACGATGAACCTGATCATGTTCTGCCTGAGCATCGTGATCATGACCGCGGCGGTGGCGCTGGCCCTGTCCCGAGTGCCGGAGGGGAACCTGCTGACCACCGGGGTGCGGGTGTTCCGCATGAACTATCTGGGCCAGGACGCGCTGATCTACCCGGCGGAGAACAGCTACATCCCGCTCATACAGCTGCTCTGCAGCCTGCCCTATGCCCCGGCGGACATGCTGATCAAGCCGGTGTTCGGCGACATCGCGGGCTATCTTTACCAGATGGTGGGCTATTTCTGCATGACCAATCTGGTGCTGTGCCTGTTCAACCTGCTCCCCATTCCCCCGCTGGACGGCTACCACGTGCTGAACGACCTGTTGCTGCGCCGCCGCCAGCTGTTCGCCAACCCCCAGACCGCCCGCATCGCCAGCAGCGTGCTGTTCGTGCTGGTGCTCACCGGCGTGGTGGGCAGGGCCCTGGGCTGGGTGGACACCCAGGTGCTCACCGGCGCGGGCAAGCTGGCCGCCGCCGCGCTGCGGGCGCTGGGATTAATGGCCTGATTCGGAGGTATCATGTCGTACATCGTTTCTTTGAAGGAATTCGACGGGCCGCTGGACCTGCTGCTGACGCTGATCTCCAACGCGAAGATCGACATCAAGGACATCTTCGTCAGCCAGATCACCGAGCAGTACCTGGAGACCATGTCCCTTGTGGACGAGCTGGACATGGATTCCGCCAGCGAGTTTTTGCAGATGGCGGCCACGCTGCTGGAGATCAAGAGCCGCTCGATGCTGCCCAAGCCGCCCAAGCCCGAGGACCCGGACGAGCTGTCGCCCGAGGAAGCCCTGATCCGCCAGCTGGAGGAATACCGCCAGTTCAAGGAGGTCTCCGCCCGGATGCACCAGCTGGAGGAGGAGGCCCGGGCGCTGCTGACCAAGCTGCCGGAGGAATTCCCGCTGCCCCCGCCCAACATCGAGATCACGGGCCTGACGCTGGACAAGCTGATCAAGGCCTATCAACGCGTGCTGGAGCGGGCCGAGCGCGCCGAGGCCGCGGACAGCATGGCCAGCCGGGAGATCCGCCGTGATTCCTTCACCGTGGCCGATTGCATGGCCCGCATCAGCCGCATGGTGCGCCGGAGCAAGGGCTGCAAATTCTCCGAGCTGTTCGGCGAGGACTATACCAAGCAGGAGGTCGTGACCATGTTCATGGCCCTGCTGGAGCTGATCAAGCTGAACCGCCTGCACGTGAAGCAGGACGCCGCGTATGAGGAGATCCTGCTGACGGCGTGAAGCAGAGAGTGGAGAGTGGAGATGAGGTTGGCCCGGGAGACCGGAAGGGCTGACGCGGCGATCCGGTTCCCGCAGGTTTACTGGCGGTAAATCAAGGGGAATCAACGCAGAAATGCAGTCAAAGACGCCGAAAATGCGCTTCAGGTATTTTGGAAACACACTCTAAACTCCACTCTCCACTCCCAACTCTCCGCCCTTTTTCCGGAACCAACCCCGGCCTTCTTCCGTCCAAGGGTTAAAGGAATTGACAAGGAGGTTCGTGCCATGCTGAAGAAACTGGTGGTGCTGGCAGCGGCGCTTTCCCTGCTGCTGACGGGCATGGCGGTTCCCGCGGCGCTGGCCTCGGATTATTACAGCGCACGCACGCCGCTTGCGGGCTCGTCCAGCGCCAAGATCAACAACGTGCAGCTGGCGGTGGACGCCATCAACGGCACCCGCGTGGCCAACGGCGGCAGCTTCTCCTTCAACGAAACGGTGGGCCGGCGCACCCAGGCCCGGGGCTACAAGACCGCGCCCAACGGCCGCGGGGTGAAGGTGACCGGCGGCGGCGTGGCCCAGGCGGCCTCCACGCTGTACCTGGCGCTGCTGAAGGTCCGGGGCGGCGTTTCCATCGATCCGGTGAAGACCTACGGCAGCCGCTATACCGACAGCTATGTGGAGGACAGCGACTACGCCGTGATCACTGACTACGACGCCGACATCGACCTCAGCTTCACCAACTACGGCGAACCGATGTCCATCGACATGTGGATGAACGACAGCTATGTGTACTGCTCCATCACCGTGGGCGACGACGTGTTCGCCGGCGAGGACGACAGCGCCACGGGCTCCGCGGCAGACCCCTCCCAATGGGGCAGCTGGGGCGATTGGATCGTATCCTCCCTCGAGCCGGAGGGCGACAGCGATGATGACGACGGCCAGCGGGTGCTGCTCTCCAGCGCGTCGCTGGACTGCGGCGACGACGGGGACGTGATCTACAACGCTTCCCTGGCCGCGGACAGCATCACCGACACCACCCTGGGCAAGGGTGGCATATTCTCCTTCAACGACATCGTGGGGCCCCGCACCCGCGCCTACGGTTATCGCCGGGCGGTGAACGGCCGCGGCGCGAAGGTGATCGGCGGCGGCGTGGCCCAGGTGGCCAGCGCCATCTGGCTGGCCATCAAGGACCTGGACGACGTGTCCATCGTGGAAAAATCCACCTACGGCGACCGCTATAACCAGGGCTATGTGTCCAGCTCCGCCGACGCGATCCTTACCGACTACTCCGCCGGGCGGGACTTCTCGTTCCGCTACAACGGCTCCGGCAGCCTGACCGTGTACACCTACGTGCAGGACGACACGCTGTACTGCGACATCTACGAGGACAGCGCGACCTACCTGCCCTCCGCAAGCTGGCTGGACAACGTGGGCTGACAAAAATGAGAAATGGGGACGGTTCCTTGTCTCACTTTGATGGTGAGACAGGGAGCCGCCCCCATTTCTTACGCTATTTCAAAGAAATATAACCTTCCCCTCCCTTTACTTTACCAAGATAATGTGGTAAACTATCATTACAATGTTAGCCATGGAGGGAACGAACATGAAAAAGCTGCTTTCCATCGTATTAATCGCGCTGTTTGTACTGGCAGGCTGTGCCTGTGCCGAGGGGTACACCTTCAAGATGGGCATCGACGCCGAGTATCCGCCCTATTCCTATCTGGATGACAACGGCAACTATGCCGGCTTCGACGTGGAAATGTGCCAGAAGGTGTGCGAGATCCTGGGCTGG
>CACYWI010000024.1:14047-15941 GCA_902778045.1 uncultured Eubacteriales bacterium | reverse complement strand
GAAGACGGGCGAGGAGTACACGCTGCGCGAGACCGTGGCGCCGGAGGGCTACACGGTGACGACCGACACCAAGTTCACCATCGATGAGCATGGCAAGGTCACCAGCACGGGTACTGTGAACGACAAGGGCGTGCTGCTGGTGGAGGACGAGATGACCTCCGTGAAGGTGAGCAAGGTCGACGTGGCCGACGGCAAGGAGCTGGAGGGCGCGAAGATCCAGATCATCGACAGCAAGGGCAAGGTGGTCGAGGAGTGGACCTCCGGCAAGAAGCCGCACGAGATCACCGGCCTGAAGACGGGCGAGGAGTACACGCTGCGCGAGACCGTGGCGCCGGAGGGCTACACGGTGACGACCGACACGAAGACGGGCGAGGAGTACACGCTGCGCGAGACCGTGGCGCCGGAGGGCTACACGGTGACGACCGACACCAAGTTCACCATCGATGAGCATGGCAAGGTGACCAGCACGGGCAGCATTTCCGAAAACGGCGTGCTGCTGGTGGAGGATGCCAAGACATCCATCAAGGTGAGCAAGGTCGACATAGCCGACGGCAAGGAGCTGGAAGGCGCGAGGATCCAGATCATCGACAGCAAGGGCAAGGTGGTCGAGGAATGGACCTCCGGCAAGAAGCCCCACGAGATCACCGGCCTGAAGACCGGCGAGGAGTACACGCTGCGCGAGACCGTGGCGCCGGAAGGCTATGACGTAACGACCGATACTAAGTTCACCATTGACGAGCATGGCAAGGTGACCAGCACGGGCAGCATCACCGAAAACGGTGTGCTGCTGGTGGAGGACGCCAGGAAGGTGACCGCGGGCCCGACCGCGACGCCGACCGCAACGCCGACTGTCGCGCCGACCGCGACGCCCATTCCGACGACCAACATCAGTGGTAAGAAGATCTGGGTGGACGATGGCAACGCGCACAACACCCGCCCGTCGAGCATCGACATTCAGCTGTTGGCCAACGGCACTCCGGTGAATGCCAAGCCCGTCTGGAACGATACCGACGGCAATACCTGGACGTTCACCTTCGAGAATGTGCCCGCGGTGACGGCTGCGGGCGTCGCGATCACCTATACGGTGAGAGAGGCGCAGGTTGAAAACTACGAATCCAGCGTGTCCGGCACTACGCTGACCAACACGCTGATCCCGAAGACCGGCGAGAAGTTCATCGATCTCTCCGGCAGCAAGACCTGGCTGGACAATGATGACGAAGCCGGCCTGCGGCCTGAGTCCATTACCGTCCACCTGATGGCCTATGACAGGTTGGTCGCCACCACGACGGCCACCGCCGACAACGGCTGGGAGTACACCTTCGAGAACGTGCCGGAGGATGACGGCTACGGCAACAAGATCCCCTATGTGGTGAGAGAGGATGCCGTGAAGGGCTACTTCCAGATGACCAAGGGCCTGGATCTGATCAACTCTCTGATCGGAATCACCGTTGTAAGCACCCGCAATGGCGACGTGCCCAAGAGTGAGGACGAGACGACCCGGCACACCTCGACACCCAGGCCGAACTTCGGCGACAGGAACGAGGGTGAGCTGGAGGAACTGTTCGACCTGTTCGACTACATGACGCCTCTGTGGGGCATGCTGGGTACCGGCGATGAAACCCCCGCCTATCCTTACGTGTTCGGCGGCGTCGGCCTGGCGGCTGTGGTGGCCCTGGTGATCTTTGGCAAGAAGCGCCGGAAGGGCCAGCAGCAGTAACTCGATGACCTAACGACCGGGGCGCCGGGCTGAAAAGCCTGGCGCCCTTTTCAGGTCCTTCATCGCTTGCTTGCGGCATCCCAACCCCAAATGGCATATGCTTTTGAATGGGTACGCCAAGAGTACGCCATGGATGATAGGCGGAGGACCCCGGAGCGCCATTGATCGTTTACCTTA
>CACYWI010000024.1:0-14032 GCA_902778045.1 uncultured Eubacteriales bacterium | reverse complement strand
TTACAGGCTTTCCCGGTATATCCCGCAGCCTTCCCTGGCGATCCCTTTTATCATCATAATGCCGCCCTGCCCGCGCATACGCTGAACTGTGGCGAACGTGCCGGGGCGGAGGTGATGGGCTTGCAGATCCCCTGGGAACTGGTATTGTCCTTTGCCATCGGGCTGGCGCTGCTGTGCATGATCGGGTACCTGCTGCTGGTGCCGATGCGTTTCATGTGGCGGCTGCTGGCCGGGGGCGTCATGGGCGCGCTGGCGCTGCTGCTGGTGAACCTGATCGGCTCGCTGGTGGGCTTTGGCGTGGAGATCAACCCGTTCACCGCCATGGCGGTGGGCTTTCTGGGCCTGCCCGGGGCGGCGCTGGTGGTGGCGCTGCAGCTGCTGCTGTGACGGGCAAAAAAGCCACCCGGGAACTGCTCCCGGGTGGCTTTTCACGCGATGGGGTTCGGCTTATTTCTGCTCCAGCGTGACGGCGCTGACGGCGCGGGTGAGGGCGTCCATCAGGGCTTCGTCGGTGGGGCAGGCCTCGACGGTCTCCGCGCTGCCCTCGGCGTTCAATACGATGCAGCTGTCGTGGGCGGCGTCGATGTAGGCGGCGATGCTGCGGGTGTAGCTCCCGGCGGCCTGATCGTCGGCATCCTCGGCGGGCTGCGCTTCGTCGGCGGCTTCATCGGTATCCTCGGCAACCTGCGCTTCGGCAGCGGCTTCATCGGCCCCCTCAACGGGCTGCGCTTCGGCGGTTTCCTCAGCGGGCCTGGCGTGGCTCGTATAGTAGTAATACTGTACGTTGTGGCCCGCAATCTCGGCGGTCTGCAGCTCGCCGATCTCCATTTCGCCCTCCAGGGCGGTCATCGTGTTCATGGTGTATTGGGCCATGCCCGCCGCGCTGCTGTGGCCGCAGGCCACGCGGATGTCGGTGACGCCGTCCGCGGTGTCCTGGGGGGTAAACACATACTCAGGCAGGTTGATGTCGGTGACCATGGCGCGCTTCTCCCGGGAGGTACCGTCGATCTCGCCGATCTCGCCCAGCTTGAAGTAGCGGGCGCGGCCGCGCACGTTGCTGCCGTTCACGATCAGCCAGTTGTCGCCCTCGGTGACCACCGCGCCGTCCTGCACCTTCAGCGCGCCGTCGTCATAGCGGAACAGCAGGATGGCCCCGATGCCCACGACCAGCACGACCAGGCACAGGATCAGGATCTCCTTCTTGCTCAGGTAGGGCTTTTTGACGCTTTGCCTGCGATATCCCTTGGATTTCGCGCTCTTCTTTGCCATGTTGCTTCCAGTCCTTTCTGCGTATGCATTGGGTTTACGGGGGTGTCAACTGCCTGACAGGCGAAGCGGCGGCCTATGGGCCGCCGCCGCTGCGCCATGTTTCCGGGCGGAAGATCCTGCCCGGGGTCGCTTGCCTGCAGGAAGCTATTGGGCGAGCACGGTGCCGGGCACCAGGTATTCCTCCGCGCCGCAGTCGGGGCAGGCGGGGAGACCCTGTTCCAGCGCGTCGTCCCGGGCGATCAGCGTGACCTTGCCCTTGAACGCTGCGCATTCATCGCTGGTATGGCACCGGCCGTCCTCATCCAGCCACAGCACGGGCAGGCCGATCAGCTCCAGCGTGGCGGGCTTGCAGATGCCGCAGGCGCGCTTTCCGGCGGCCTGGGCCTCCGCGAGGGTGTGAGCCGGAGCGTTGTTCATACCCTTGCAGCTTGCGGACACGTGATAGCCCTTGCTCTTGTCATAGTAGTATACCGTCAGTTCGCCCGCTGCCTTCAGCGGCGTAGCGGGGGAGACGGCCACCGGCTCCGGCGTCGGGGTCGGGGCGGGGTAGATGGATTCGACATAGGCGGTCGCGCCGCAGTCGGCGCAGGGCGTGCACCCCTCGGCGACGGCATCTGCCAGGGACATCAGCTTCCATTGGCCCTTGAAGCTTTCGCACTCGTCCGTGGTATGCAGGCAGTTGTCCGCGTCCACCCAGGCGATGTGCGCCTCGCTGAGGATGCTCTCCTTCGGCATGTCGCAGCTCACGCAGGTGCGCTTGCCGGCGGCGAAGGCCTCGGCCAGCGTGTGGGCCGGCGCGCCGTTCATCTCATGGCGATTGGGTCCGGCGTGGAAGCCCTTGCTGCTGTCATAGTAGTACACCGTGGCGTCGCCCGCCGGCTTGACGGTGAAGGTCACCGGCGCTTTGGTGGGCTCGCCGGTGGGTTCTTCGGTGGGCTCGGCGGTAGGTTCCTCGGTGGCTTCGACGGGCTCATCGGTGACCTCGACGGGCTGCTCGGTGGCCTCGACGGGCTGCTCGGTGGCCTCGACGGGCTGCTCGGTAGCCTCGGCGGGCTGCTCGGTAGCCTCGGCGGGCGCTTCGGTGGCTTCAACGGGCTCCTCGGTGGCCTCGGCAGGTTCCTCGGTAGCCTCGGCGGGCGCTTCGGTGGGGGTCTCCACGAAGGCCCAGGCCTCGCCCCCGGACGCTTCGGTGGCCTCGGGCGCGCCGGCCTCAAAGGTGCCATCCGCATGCAGGGCTCCGTCACCCAGGGGTTGGCCGCCCTTCGGGTCGGGCGCTTCCTCGGGCAGATGGATATCTACCGCAGCCGCGGCGTCGGTGGCCTCCGGGGTATCCTCGGGTGCGCCGGTGTCTTCCGGGGCTTCGGTCTTCTTGGGAGCCTTGGTCTTCTTGGGGGCCTCGGTGACCTCCTCCTCAGGGGCCTCGGTGGCTGTCTCGGGGGTATCGGTGGCCGCGTCCTCAGGCGCGTCGGTGATTTCGGGGGCTTCGGTGGCCTTGGGCTTGCCGCCGTTGAACACGCCTTCGATGGCGGCCCGGGCCTGCCCGGCCAGCTCAACGCCCTTGTCCACGACGTCCGCGCCCTGCTTCAGTGCGTAATCCGCGCCGGCCACGGCGAAATCAGACATCACGTGCCAGGTCTCGCCGCCCTTCTTCAGGGCCGCGTCTCCGGCCACGGCCACATCTGCCGCGGCCTTGTCCAGCCAGTCGTTGGCCTTATCCTGAAAGGCGGTGAACTGGGGATTGTCCACCGGCATGGTCAGAGCGAATACGATCAGGAACACGCTGACGCACAGCGTGAGCAGCGAGATCAACAGCTTGGTGCCCGCCTGCAGGCGCACCTTTCTGCGCCACAGCATCACCATGCCAAGGGGCCAGAGTATCACGCTGATCAGCAGCGTCAGGAAGATATAGCCGAAACCCGCCTTCTTCCTGCGCGGCGGCTTGCGGGAGCCGTTTCCATAGGCGCCGCCCCGCTTTTCCGAGCGCATCATATAGCCGCTGCCGCGCCGCGCCGCAAAGGCGTGCATGAACCCGGGACGCATCGCCTGTTCGTATGTCATCTGCATAGTATATCACCTTTCAAAGCCGATCGCTGAAATGGATTACATATATACACCTATTATTATATCAGATTGGGCCCCAATACTCAAACGACAACATTGTGACGCGCATATGCCCGAAATGTGCGATTCGCTGCGCGTTGTAATTTCCGTGAAAGTATGGTATGATAGATAATAGAGATATTATCACCGTCTGCGAGGTGTCCCATGGCCTTTTTCAGCTTTGCCGAGGGCTCGGCGATGTTCGATTCCACGCCCATCGAGAACCTGTTTTTGATGGATTACCTGCCCGGCGCGCCGGAGGGCTTTCTGCGGGTGTACCTGTACGCCCGCATGCTGGCGCTGCACCCGGAGCTGGGCGGCGACCTGTCGGAGACCGCCCGCGCCCTGCACATGGAGGAGGATGCCGTGTTCGACGCCTTTTCCTATTGGGAGCGCGAGGGCCTGGTGCGCCGCGTGACCGACCGGCCGCCCACCTACGAGCTGCTGCCCGTGCTGCAGCCCGTGCGGGACGACGGCATGGCGGTGGGCGCGCTGGGCGGGGGATACTATACCTATCGCGATTTCAACGCCAAGCTGCAGGCGGTGTTTGGCGCTCGGGTGATCGAATCCCACGAGCACCGCATCGCCGACGACTGGCTGAACGTGCTGGGCTACGACCAGGACGCCGCGCTGCGGCTGGTGAAGTACGGCCTGGAGACCTCGCGCAACCCGGACAGGGTGCGACCTGCCAGCGTGTTCCGGCGCATGGACAAGCTGGCCGTGGCCTGGGCGGACCGGGGCTGCCGCACCGTCGAGGACGTGGAGCGCGCCATCGCCCAGGAGGAGAACATACTGCCCGTGGCCCAGGCGGTGCTCAAGCGCTTTTCCCTGTCGCGCCAGCCCACGCTGGACGAGCTGGACTGCGTCAAGCGCTGGGTGAACGAGTGGCACTTCACCCAGGAGGACGTGCTGGATGCCTGCGCGGAGACGATCAAGGCCTCCAAGCCCTCCTTCGCCTACCTGGACGCGGTGCTGAAATCCCGCTTCGAAAGGAGCGACGCCTTCTTCGATGAATTGAAGGAGGTGCTGCGGGAGTTGGACAATCCCCAGGCCCAGCCCACGCCGGACCAGCTGACCCGCTATGCCGCGCTGCGCTCGGCGGGCTTTGAGCCGGAGACCGTGCGCCTGGCGGCGGTGCAGTGTCACCGCAACCGCAAGACCCGCTTTGACGACGTGGAGTGGATGCTGAAGGAATGGGCGGCCCTGGGCCTGTATTCCCGGGATGCCGCTGCGGACTATATCGAAAGGATGGGCCGCAAGGAGGCGCGCGTGCGCAGCCTGCTGGAGCTCAGCGGCCTGGATCGACGGCCCAAGAAGAGCGACCTTTCCGCCTACGACGGCTGGCAGGCCCAGCACAGCGAGGATGTGATCGAATACGCCGCCCGGTGTGCCCGGGGCATGCAGATGCCGGTGAAGTACATGGACAAGCTGCTGTCCCGGTGGCACGACGAGGGCGTCACCACCGTGGAGGAGGCCAAAGCCCGGCACGAGGCGGCGCGCGCCGCTTCGACAGCTCCGGCGGCATCCGGCAAGCCGGTGGCGAACCCTGCGCTGGACTACGCCCAGCGGGAATACAGGGACGAGGACTACGGCGAAGACTTCTTCTTTGATGTCGTGAAGGCCTATGGAAACGGGGGCGAAAAGAAATGACGCGATCCGAACACATTCGCGCGCTGTTGGAGGAATACGCTGCCCAGCGCGCCGCCGACGAGGCGGACCAGGCCAGGCGTGTGGCCGAGGCCTGCGCCAGGGAGCCGGAGATCGCCCGTCTGCGCGCGGAGAGCACCGAGACGGCCTTCGGCGCGATGCGCAGCATACTCTCGGGCGCCACGGCCGAGGAGCGGACCGCCGCGGCCCAGCAGATGAAGCAGCGGGGCAAGGCCATCAACGCCCGAATCCGGGCGCTGCTGCTGCGCGCCGGGCTGCCGGAGGACGCGCTGGCGCTGAAATACCGCTGCGACAAATGCCGGGATACCGGCTATGTGGGCGACGCCCCGGCCCGGTTCTGCGAATGCTTCGAGGCCAGGCTGGTGACGCGCATGCACGAGGACGGCACCATGGCCGGCGTGGGCGAGCAGAACTTCGAACGCTTTGACGAAAGCCTCGTGCCCGACGACGCCCAGCGCGAGCAGCTGCTCGCCACCCGCAACATGTGCGAGAATTACGCGAACACTTTTCCGGACACGCCGGTGCGCAACCTGCTGCTCACCGGCGAGGGCGGCCTGGGCAAAACCTTCCTGCTGAACTGCATATTCGAGCGGGTGATTGCCCGGGGCTTCTCGGCGGTGCGGATCACGGCCTTCAGAATGTTCGAGGCCATGCGCCGCCAGCACATCGGCAACGACCCCGCCTTCGAGGGCTTCTCGGCGCTGATCGACGTGCCGCTGCTGCTGATCGACGACCTGGGCGCGGAGCCGATGATGCGCAATATCACCGTGGAATACCTGTTCACGCTGCTGAACGAGCGCATGGCGGCAAAAAAGCACACGGTGGTGGCCACCAACCTGACGCCGGTGCAGCTGAAGGAGCACTACGGCGAGCGGGTGGCCTCCCGGCTGCTGGATCGGAGCGTCTGCGCGGCGATAATGCTGAAGGGAAAGGACCTGAGGCGCCAATGAGCGAAACCACCGATGCCGTCTATGCCTTCTTGGACCGGCTGGGCATCGCCTACAGCAGGGCCAGCCACGCCCCGGCCTTTACCATGGCGGATTGCGTCGCCGTGGACCGGCAGTTGGGCGCGTTGACGGTGAAAAACCTGTTCCTGACGCCGAAGAACGGAAGGCGCTTTTACCTGTGCGTCACCCGGCCCAATGCCCGCTTCAGGACCTCGGAGGTGTCCAGACAGGTGCCCTCGCCCCGGCTGAGCTTCGCCCCGGAGCAGGCGCTGTTTGAAAAGCTGCGCTGCCACGGCGGCTCGGCCAGCCCCATGGGGCTGATCTTCCCGGAGGCGAAGGGCGTGGGCCTGATCGTCGATGCCGGCCTGTACGCCTTTGAAACGCTGGCCTTCCATCCCTGCGACAACACCCAGACGCTGGCCATGGCCGGCAGGGATTTCTTCGATGTGTTCCTGCCCGCTGCAGGGGTCGCCCCGGTGGCGGTGCAGATGCCGCAGGATGGGGATTGAAACGCCCTTTTTCCCAAGGCCGCAACAAAGACCGCCTTGTTTTCTTTACCTCGGTCGGATAAACTGTTAGGCCGATTCCCGATGCAAGGAGGGTAAATTATGTTAGCAGAAGTCGCCTACGCGCGCGCGCGCAAATCGGGCTTAAAGGAATATCACAACCGCATGCAGCGGCGGGAGAACCCGTACCTGCCGGTGCTGGAGGAGATCGAGGAGCGGCTGAACGCGCTGAGCCGCGTGTCGCTGGGGCTGGTGCAGATCCCGCTGAGCAAGATCGTGGGCACCGCCTCCAAGGGCCGCACCAACGCCTTCGGCCCCAACTTCATGCCCATACTGGAGCCGGGCAGCGAATTTGCCATCAAGTGGACCACGCTGTACAAGGGCATCGAGGAGCAGGGCCTGAACCAGCCGATCAAGGTGCTGGAATACCTGAACCAGTTCTATGTGGTGGAGGGCAACAAGCGGGTCAGCGTGATGAAGTTCCTCGATTCCATCTACATCGAGGCGGAGGTCACCCGGGTGATGCCCGGCCGGCGCGAGGGCGACCCGGTGAACGCGCTGTATTACGAGTTCCTGCCCTTCTACGCCGATACCGGCATCAACTACCTGTGGTTTTCCAGGCCCGGCAGCTACGCGAAGCTGTACGAGCTGACCGGCCGCCAGCCCGGCGAGAAGTGGACCAGCGAGCAGCGCAGCGACTTCCTGGCCGCCTACATGCGCTTCCGCAACGAATACAAGGCCCGGGAGGCGATCAGCGACGCGAAGAAGCTGCCCGCCACCACCGGCGACGCCTTCCTGATCTACCTGGAGGCCTGCGGCTACGCCGACGCGCCCCACAAGTACGAGCAGGAGCTGAAGGGCGAGGTCAAGGCCCTGTGGGGCGAGTTTGAGAAGGAGAAGGGCGACGGCAACGTGGCCCTGATCACCAAGCCCGACGAGCTGAAGCAGGGCGGCAACCTGCTGAACACGCTGTTCGGGCCCTCCAGCGTGAAGGTGGCGTTCCTGTACGCCGTCGATCCCGCCAAAAACGGCTGGACCTACTGGCACGACCTGGGCCGCATCAATCTGGAGAACAAGATGGGCGAGCAGGTCAAGACCAGCGTCTGCGTGTGCGAGGACCCCGCCGATTACGAGGCTCAGATCGAAAGGCTGATCGACGAGGGCAACAACCTGATCTTCACCACCACGCCGCTGATGCTCTCGGCCTCCATCAAGGCCTCGGTGAAGCACCCGGAGGCGAAGATACTGAACTGCTCGATACTGGCCTCGTGGCAGCGGGTGCGCAGCTACTACCTGCGCATCTACGAGGTAAAGTTCCTGATCGGCATGATCGCGGGCGCCCTTGCCGAAAACGACAGGGTAGGCTACATCGCCGACTATCCCATCGCCGGCGCGGCGGCGAACATCAATGCCTTCGCTCTGGGCGCGCGGATGGTGAATCCCCGGGTGAAGGTGCTGCTGGCCTGGTCCACCCGAAATGACTTTGATCCCGACGATCCCTTCGGCGACCCGTCGGTGCAGATCATCTCCAGCCGCGATGTGGGCGCGCCGAGCCACCACGCCGTTGAATACGGCCTGTACGCGCAGAAGGACGGCGCGAAGCAGAGCATCGCCATACCCGTGCTGGACTGGAGCCGCGTGTACGAATCCCTGGCCAGCAGCCTGTTGAAGGGCAACTGGGATCAGGACGGCGCGGTGCAGACCAAGGCCGTGAACTATTGGTGGGGCCTGTCCTCCGACGCGGTGGACATCGTGATGTCCCAGCGCATGGACATCGGCCTCAAGCGCCTGGTGGAGCTGGTGAAGGAGCACATCCGCGAGGGCGCGTTCTGGCCCTTTGAAAGCATCATCCGCGACCAGACGGGCGAGATCCGCTGCCCGGTGGACGGGCGGCTCTCCTACGCCGACGTCATCAGCATGGATTGGCTGGTGGACAACGTGGTGGGCGGCTTCCCGGAACTTTCAGAGCTGCGGGAGCATACCCGCGCGCTGGTGGAGCTGCAGGGCATCAAGGAAATCAACCTTCCCCCGGCCTCGTCCTTCAGCTGGAGGGCGGAGGAGTAGAGGAGAGCGTGGAGAGTGAAGCGTGGGGAGCGGAGATAAAGTCAGCTGGGAAACCGGTCGGCACTACGCCAATCCCATGCTCCAACGACCGGCGAAGATCCTTCGCTGTGCTCAGGATGACAAGCGAAATGTTTGTCATCCTGAGCGCAGCAAAGGATCTGTACGAACCGCTTGCCACCTTGATTTGAATGACGCGGCATTGCTATGCCCCGGTATATGGAATCCAAACAAATCCCGTCAGGGATTTGCACCAAAACTCCACTCTCAACTCTATCCACAAAGGAAGTGCGCGCATGAGGATTATGGTGCTTGCCGATACGGCGGACAAGGCGCTGTGGGACTATCTGGACCGCCGCCTTCTGGAGGGCGTGGATCTGGTGCTGTCCTGCGGCGACCTGCCCGCGGAGTACCTGTCCTTTTTGACCTGCTTCACCAACGCGCCGATACTGTACGTGCACGGCAACCACGACAAGGCCTATGAAAAGAAGCCGCCGGAGGGCTGCATCTGCGTGGACGACGACATCTACGATTTCAACGGCGTGCGGGTGCTGGGCCTGGGGGGCAGCATGCGCTACCGGCCCAAGGAGCCCCACATGTACACCGAAAAGGAGATGGCCAAGCGCGTGCGCAAGCTGTGGCGCAAGCTGCGCAGGCACAAGGGCTTCGACATACTGCTGACCCACGCCCCCGCCCGGGGCCAGGGCGATCTGGAGGATATTCCCCACCGGGGCTTTGAGACCTTCCTCACCCTGATGGACAAGTACCGGCCCCGCTATCTGGTCTACGGCCACGTGCACCAGGAGTACGGCCCCATGAAGTTCGTCCGCGAGCGGCAGTACGGCGACACCACGCTGGTGAACGCCTACAAGCGCTACTACATCGAGATCTGACGGAAGGAGGCGCTCCATGGCCCTGAAGCCCTACAAGACCCTGCTGAAGGACGCGCAGGACGAGTTCATCATCAACAAGAGCCGCTTCATCGGCCACGGGCGGCCCTGCGAAACCGAGCAGGACGCGCTGGACTTCCTGGCGGAGATGCGCGCGAAGTACAAGGACGCCACCCACAACTGCTATGCCTACATCATCGGGCCCAACATGGGCGTGATGCGCTATTCCGACGACGGTGAGCCGGGCGGCACTGCGGGCATGCCCATCATCGAGGTGATGAAGGCCCGGGCCGTCACCAACTGCGCGGTGGTGGTCACCCGCTACTTCGGCGGCGTGCTGCTGGGTGCGGGCGGGCTGGTGCGCGCCTATACCCAGGGCGCGGCGGCGGCGCTGAACGCCTGCGGCGTGGGCGTGATGCACCCCACGGCGCGGTACCTGATGGAGATCGGCTATCCGCTGCTCAGCCGCATGGATTATTTCCTGAAGGACGAGCCGGTGATCGTGGAGGACAGGGCCTTCACCGACGTGGTGACCTACACGCTGGTGGTGCGCTGCGCCGACGAGGCGGGCTTTGTCGAGCGCGTGGCGAACCTCTCGGACGGCTCGGTGTCCCCGCTGCGGTTCGAGGAGGTCTACCTGGCCTGGCCGGAGGAGGACGCGCCGTGACGTTGCATCGAGTGCCCGAGGGCCTCGCGCCTATGGGGCTGGAAAAGTACCTGCGCCGGGCCTGGCCCATGGTGCCGGGCCGCGTGTTCCGGGACGCGCTGAAGAAGCGGGACGTGCGGGTGAACGGCGTACGGGCCGGTGTGGGGGATACGGTGCGCGGCGGCGACGCGCTGACGCTGTACATCGAGGATCGATGGCTGGCCCCGGAGGCCGAGGTGATCTTCACCGACGACAGGCTGATCGTGGCGGTGAAGCCCCAGGGCCTGCCCGTGGACGCGGACCGGGACGGCGTGGGCGCGGACACGCTGCTGGCGCGGCTGAACCGGCACTGGCCGGACGCGCGGCTGTGCCACCGGCTGGACGCCGCCACCGGGGGCATCGTGCTGGCCGCCGCGGATGACGCCGTCTGGCAGCAGGCCTTCGAGGCCTTCCGGAATCATCGGGGCATCGCGAAGCGCTATCGGGCGCTGGCCCTGGGGGATTTCAAGCGCCGCGAGGGCACGCTGGACGCCTTCCTCATCAAGGACGCCCGCCGGGGCGAGGTGCGCGTCGTCCACCGGGAAGTGCTCGGGGCCAAGCCCATCCGCACCCGCTATTGGGTGGGGGAAAACGCCGCCCCGGGGCTGTGGCGCGTGTCGCTGGAGCCCGTCACCGGGCGCACCCACCAGCTGCGGGCCCACATGGCCGACTTCGGTCACCCGCTGCTGGGCGACGACCGCTATGGCGATCGCGCCGCCAACCGCCGCTTTCCCGGCGTGAAGCTGTGCCTCTGGCACGAGGCCCTGACCGTCAGCGAGGACAGCCCGCTCATCGACTATCGCGGCATGACCTTTGAGGCGCAGGCGCCGGGGTGGATTGAGTAACAGGAGGACACGCCATTGACCATTCGCATGATCGCAACGGACATCGACGGCACGCTGCTGCCCCGTGGCGGGGCCATATCCGACGCCACCCGGGCGGCCATCCGCGGCTGCAGGGCCCGGGGGATCCCCTTTGTGATCGTCAGCGGGCGCTGGATCGGCGCGCTGGGCGACGTGGTGCGCGATGCCGGTACGGCGGACCAGCCGCTGATCATCGTCAACGGCAGCGCCGTGATCGGGCCGGATGGCGACGTGCTGTTCGAGCGCTTCATGACCGCCGAGGATGTGCAGAATGTCTATGCCGTGCTGCGCCGCTACGACGTTCAGATCAACAGCTATGTGCCCAACGGACTGTACTGCCTGAACACCCGGGCGCTGAAGCGGCGCTCGTCGATGCTGTCCGGCTACATGGGCAACGGAAACCTGGTGGTGGACGACCCCGCACGCTTCGAGGCCGAGGGCCTGGACCGGGTGTACAAGCTGGAGGGCCTCACCGAGGACACCGCCATGATGGATCAATTGCGGGCAGAGCTGCAGGGCACCGGCGCGGTCGTCACCCATTCCTCATGGCGCAACGTGGAGATCATGTCCCGGGGCATGGGCAAGGCCACGGCGCTGCGCTGGCTGGCGGAACACTTGGGTATCGACATGGCGGACTGCATGGCCTTCGGCGACAACGACAACGACATGGACATGCTCCTGGCCGTGGGCTGGCCGGTGGCCGTGGGCAACGCCACGGACGAGCTGAAGCGGGCCGCCCGCATCATTGCAGACGACGACGTGAACGACGGCGTGGCGAAAGCGGTATTCCAATACGTGCTGGGGGAGGACGCGCCATGATGCACATCGTACTGGTGAACCCGGAGATCCCGCAGAACACGGGCAACATCGCCCGCACCTGTGCCGCCACCGGGGCCATGCTGCATTTGATCGAGCCGCTGGGCTTCGAGCTGAGCGACAAGTACCTGAAGCGGGCGGGCCTGGACTACTGGCACATGATGACCTATCGCGTGCACGAAAGCTGGCAGGAATTCCTTTCGGAATACCCGGATGCGGTGATGCACTACGCCACCACCAAGGCCCCGCGGGACTACTGCGCCGCCACCTACGGCCCGGACGACTTCCTGGTGTTCGGCCGGGAGACGAAGGGCCTGGACGAGGCGCTGCTGGCCGAGCACTACGAGCGCTGCGTGCGCATCCCCATGGTGCCGGACGCCCGGTCGCTGAACCTTTCCAACTCCGTAGCCATCGTGCTGTACGAGGCGCTGCGCCAGCAGGGCTTCCCCGGCCTGTCCGGTGAGGGGCACCTCAGGCAGGCGTCGCCCGCGGGGGACTGGCGGGATTACGTGTAGGGAATAGGCAACAGGAATAGTGGCTGTGAGCGGCGAGGCGCGCTGTTTTCAGTGGGGTAGGACCGGCGGGCCCGGGCAACTGGCAAGAAAACGGAAGGGCAGACGGATGTAACGCGCCACGACAGGACTCTCGCAATCACACGTTCCGGGGTGGAATGACGCGCTTCGGGCGGTGCCATTGCGAGAAGGACGCTCGGTCCCCTTGATTTACCGCCAGTAAACCTGCGGGAAATCGTCTTGAAATGCAGTCAAATCCACTCGAAACTGCATCTCCCGGCATTTAGAAACACACTCTAATGGGACAAAAATGAAGATCCTTCGCTGCGCTCAGGGTGACAAATGTCGCTGTCATCCTGAGCGCGGCGAAGGATCTTCGCGTTGTTGTAGGCTACGGGAAAATGGGATAAGGAACCTTCCCCTGTTCCATCACACCTCCACCATGCCCTCGTCCACCAGCTTCACCCGGCCGTTGATGGTCAGTACGGTCAGCCGGCCCTTCAGCATCGCGGCGCGGACGAGTATCGTGCCGCCGGGCTGGTGGATAGGCATTTCCACGGTCTCTCCTGCGGCGGCGGCCAGCCAGCTGCCGATGGCGGCGGTGCCGCTGCCGCAGCCGTGCTCCCGCACCAGGGTGCCGGCGGAGGGCACGTACACGACGGGGTTGATGAAGCGCGACGGGGCGTTCCACAGCAGCGCGCCCAGGGCGTCCGCGCCGATGACGGCGTTCCACTCGGGCAGCAGCCTGCGCACCTCTGCTTCCCCCAGGCCGATGCCAGCGGGGATGATCAGGTGGGCGATGCCGGGCATGCGCACCAGCGGCGCGCGGAACATGTCGCTGCCGGCCACCAGGTCGATCTGCTCGATGGCGGTAGGCAGGGGCATGCGCACCGTGCCCAGCCAATCCTCGCCCTCCCGCAGTATGGTGCAGGGCACCGTGCCGCTCGCGCCGGAGACCTCCAGGCGCAGGCTGCGCAATTCGCCGTCCGCCAGGGCCTCCCGGCGGCACAGCAGCGCGCCCAGGGCCATGGTGGCGTTGCCGCAGAATTCGCCGCCCATCATCTGAAGCCGTGCGGCGGCCCGCTCGTCCGAAGGCGCTTCCAGATAACCCACCTGTTCGCCGCCCACGCAATCCGGCTCCAGCAGCCTGGCGGCCACCGCGGCCTGCCGATCCCTGGGCACGGGGGTCGTGACCAGCACCGTGATGTTGCCGGTGGGGCTGTACTTCACATATTGGATGTTCATATCAGTTGAATCGGCTCAGGAACTGTATCGTGCGCTCCTGGGTGGGGTTGTTGATGATGCTGCTGGGCTCGCCCTGCTCCACGATCACGCCGCCGTCCATGAAGATCACATGGTCGGAGACATCCCGGGCGAAGGCCATCTCGTGGGTGACGATCACCATGGTCATGTGCTCGGCGGCCAAGGCGCGGATGACCTTCAGGATCTCGCCGGTCAGCTCCGGGTCCAGGGCGCTGGTGGGCTCGTCAAAGAACAGTATCTTTGGCCGCATGGCCAGCGCGCGGGCGATGGACACCCGCTGTTGCTGCCCGCCGGACAGCTGGTAGGGATAGGCGTCCTCCCGGCCTGAAAGGCCCATCTTGGAAAGCAGATCCCGGGCGGTCTGCAGTACCTCGGCCTTCTCCCGCTTCTGGATCAGCAGCGGGGCCTCAGTGATGTTCTTCAGCACCGTGTAGTGGGGGAACAGGTTGAAG